>DASZYM010000089.1:0-9127 GCA_035545355.1 Dongiaceae bacterium | reverse complement strand
CTCTCCTGGGCGATCGACAATCTCGGCAAGGTCGCCGACTGGCGCGCCTCGGCCGAGCGCGTCTTCGGCCTGCTCAATGCCACCGAGAAGTTCGACGATCTGGTCTGCGCCGCCTCGAACAGCCGGATCGAGGTGACCACGATCGAGCAGAACGTGCTGGTGTTCCGCAACTTCGCGACCAGCACGCCGCAGGGCGTGCAGCAGATGAAGCCGCTGGACCTCGAGATCCGGGAAGGCGACCGCGTGCTGCTGACCGGCGAGACCGCCGTCGCTTCGGCGTTGATCAAGGCCGTCGCCGGCCTCTGGCCCTGGGGCACCGGCAAGATCGAGCTGCCGGACGGCGCCACGCGGATCTTCATGCCGCCGCGGCCTTACATGCCGTCCGGACCCTTGCGCGACGCCATCGACTATCCGACCGAGGAATCCACCGCCGCCCACGACGACATGGTGATCGGCGAGGCCCTGCGCCGGGTCGGCCTCGACTCGCTCGTCACCCGTCTCGACGAGACCGCCAAGTGGGACCAGGTGCTGAGCGTCGAGGAGCAGCAGCGCCTCGGCTTCGCCCGGCTGCTGCTGAAAAAGCCCGCCTGGATCTTCATGGAAGAGGCGTTCGACACGCTGGACGAGGCCGGCGAGAAGGCGATGGTCGAGGTCCTGCGCCAGGAATTCGATCGGGCGACCATCGTCGCCATCGGCCATGTCGGCACGCTGAACGGCTTCGAAACCCGGCAGTTCGTGCTCGAACGGCACGAGGGCCTGTCGGAAATCCACGAGATCGAGACGACCCAGAGCCTCGGGGCCTAGGACATTGCCCTACCGGCACGCCCCTTCGTAGCGGATGTCGTAGGAATCGCCGGCATCGCTGTGGTCGGTGAGCGTCGGCACGCGCTCGGTGATGGTGTAGCCGTTGGGGCAGAGATGGTTGGCCTCGAGATAGTTCTCGAGGAAATTCGTCCGCCAAGATTCAGCGGTCGGATCGTCCAGCGGATGGTCGGGATTGGCCACCGCACGGAACTCGAAGCCGGTCGGCGTTTGGCTGAAATGGGTGGTGTCCAGCCGCTCGTAATGGCCGCAAGCGGCGAGCGACGCGGCAGCGAGCACCAAAGCCGTCTTCCTCATGCGCCTATCCTCCCCGGCTCGCCTTGATCAGCTCGGCATACCATCTGGATGAATTCTTCGGCGTGCGCTTCAGGGTCTTGAAGTCGACATGCACCAGGCCGAAACGCGGCCCGAAGCCCGAGCCCCATTCGAAATTGTCCATCAGCGACCAGACCATGTAGCCGCGGACATCGGCGCCCTTGGCCATCGCCGCCTTCATCTCGCCGATATAGCGCGTCAGGAAATAGATGCGCTTGCGGTCATCGACCACGCCGTCGGCATCGGGCGCGTCCTCGTGATTGCCGCAGCCATTTTCGGTGACGTAGATCGGCAGGCGATAGCGCTCCGTCAGCGCGAGCAGCATCTCGCCGAACTTCTCCGGGAAGATCGGCCAGCCCATCACCGCCCTGTCGCCCGCATCGGCGGGCGTCGAGCCCCAGCCGAAACCCCAGAGCTGCTTGGGGTCCGCCTTGCAGAAGATCGGGCCATAATGGTTGAGGCCGAAGAAATCGCAGGGGCGGCAGATCCGCGCCATGTCGCCGGCCTCGACATAGGGCTCCATCTTCTCGGCGAGCATCGGCGGATAGTGGCCGAGATTCTGCGGATCGGGAAAGGCGCCGTTCCAGAACTCGTCGAGCAGGGCCGCGGCGGCGCGGTTCTCCGGCGTGTCGGTCTCGGGAATGACCTGCTGGTTGTTGTGCACGCAGCCGATCACCGCGCCCGGCACCAGGTCGCGCAGCACATCGACGCCGAGGCCATGGGCGAGGTTCACATGATGCGTCGCCTTCAAATGCGCGGCGCGGTCCATGACGCCGGGCGCCGCCCAGTCGTTGGTGTAGCCGAACACGGTGAAGACCGAGGATTCGTTGAAGGTGATGTAGTGCTTCACCCGGTCGGCGGTCCGCCTGGCCACGACCGCGGCGTAATCGGCAAACCAGAACGCGGTGTCGCGGTTGGTCCAGCCCCCCACCTCCTCCAGCGCCTGTGGCAGGTCCCAGTGATAGAGGCAGAGCCAGGGCACCATGCCGGCTTCCAGGGTCGCATCGATCACCCGGTCGTAGAAATCGAGTCCGGCCGGATTGATCGCACCGCGACCGCGCGGCAGGATCCGCGGCCAGGCGGCGGAGAAGCGGTAGACCATCAGTCCCATGGCGCGCATCAGCGCCATGTCCTCCGGCACGCGATGATAGTGGTCGCAGGCGATCTCGCCGGTATCGCCGTTCGCAACCTTGCCCTGGATCTTGCAGCGGATGTCCCAGATCGAAGGCTTGCGTCCGTCCTCGGCGGCCGCGCCTTCGATCTGATAGGCCGAGGTCGACGCACCCCAGGCGAAGTCCTTGGGAAAGCCGCGGCCGAGATCGCGCGGCGAGATCAGAGGATCGGTCACAGACTCGTCCTTACCGTGTTCATCCCCGCTTCATGCTCACCGGGTGTGATGGTCGCTGTCAACGCATTGCCGTCGGTGGCGGCGATGATATTTCTGCGTGTGAGTTTTCGGAAATTCTGCACGATCTTCAGGATTCCTTAGGAGTCTTTGGACGGATACTGGGGTCTCGGATGCGGGCCTGAATTGGGGCGTCGGCCCAGACCCCCGAATCGCCGCAATCCCTAGAATTCGTGGATCAGCCTGAAACACCAGGAGCCCATGGCCCACCGGATCGCCCCCACCATGAACACCGGCGACGTGCTGGAGCTCTTCGCGGCCGGGCTCGACCGCGGCGGGATCGCCTATTCGCTGTGGGATTCCGAGGACCGGCTGGTCGCCTATAACGACATCTACGTCACGATGTTCTTCACCGGGCTCGAGCATGTGGTCGAGCTCGGCCAGACCTTCGAGCGGCAGAACGCGCGCTGGGGCGAGGTCAAGGCGTCGGTGGTGCAGAACAGCGACATGCGCGACCAGGTCGCCGACCGGCTGCGGCGCCATCGCGAGCCCCGCACGTCGTTCGAGCGCAAGATCGACGACCGCTGGATCCGCACCAACGAGATGCGGACCGCCGACGGCGGCATGATCAGCATCCATACCGACATCACCCGCGAGAAGGAGCGCGAGAACGCCGCGCGCGAGGGCGAGCGCCGGTTCCGCTCGCTGGTCGAGAACCTGCGCGGCATCGTGTTCTGCCGCGGCATCAAGGGCGACGGCCCGCACGGCTATGACGAGGCCGGGTGCCAGGTCTACGGCACCGAGACCTACCGGCTGTTCGGCGCGGTCGATGAGAACGGCGTCTCCCTGCTCGACGACTGGTACGATTCGATCCTGCCCGAGGACCGCGACCGCTATATGCGGGCGGAGCAGGCGCGCAAGGAATTCGACCAGCCCTACGACGTCGAGTTCCGCTTCATCCACCACATCACCGGCAAGCTCCACTGGGCCCGCGAGGTCGCCTGGGTCTATCGCGACGAGGAGCATGACCGGACGTTCTTCGACAGTTATCTGATCGACATCACCGATGTGAAGAACCGCGAGGCCGAGCTCTCGCGCAGCCGTGCCGACCTGACCGTGGCGATCAAGCAGGCCGACGCGGCGAGCCGGGCGAAGTCCGCCTTCCTCGCCAGCATGAGCCACGAGCTCCGGACGCCGCTCAACGCGGTGATCGGCTTCGGCCAGGTGATCTCGATGGAGAAGGTGGGGGCCGGCGTCGCCCCGGCCTATCGCGAATACGGCAAGCTGATCGTCGATAGCGGCCAGCACCTGCTCAACCTCATCAGCGACATCCTCGACCTCTCCAAGGTCGAGGCCGGCAAGATGGAGATCAACGAGTCCGACTTCCCGGTCAGCGAGGTCATCACCGAGGTGCGCCGCCTGCTCGGCGACCAGATCGGCAACCGCCTGCAGATGCTGGCGATCGATCCGGCCCCGGCCGGCCTGCTCCTGCGCGCCGACCGGCGGCGCATCCTGCAGATCCTGATCAACCTGCTCGGCAATGCCAGCAAGTATTCGCCGATCGGCTCGACGATCACCTTGCGCTGCCGGGTGCGGCGCGACGGCGCGCTCGAGCTGCTGGTGGCCGACGAGGGCCCCGGCATGACCGATGCCGAGATCGAGGTCGCGCTGACGCTGTTCGGCCAGGCCGCGGCCGGACGCAGCCACAATTCCGGCACCGGCCTCGGCCTGCCGCTGGCGCGGACCATGACCGAGCTGCATGGCGGGCAGATGGTCATCGAAAGCGTCAAGGGCCGCGGGACCACGATCCATGTCGCCCTGCCGCCGGATCGCGTGCTGCAGCCGGCGCTCCAGGAACCGGTGCACCAGCTACATCTCAGCCTGGGCTAGGGATTTCTTTCAGACCGTGTCGGGCGCCGCCTGGCAGCGCTGGAGCAGCCGTGCGAGATGGCGCGCGGCGGCCGCATGGCGCAGCTGCTGTCGCAGCAGGAAGCTGATCCGGCCATGCACGGCGGCGAAGGGCGCGAGATCGCCGGGCAGGATGCGATCGAGAAGCAGCACATGCACCCCCTGCGGCGACACGATCGGCACCGGGCAGATCTCGCCCGGACGCAGCGCGAAGAACATCGCATCGAGCGACGCCGGCAATGCGCCGCGCGCCACGGGCCCGAGCTGCCCGGTACCCGGAACTGCGCCGAAGCTGACCAGCAGATCGGGGAACATCCGCGGCGAGAAGCTCAGAATCGCGATGATCCGCTCCGCCCGCGCCCAGACCTCGGGTTGCGCGGCGATGTCGCCGGTTGCGAGCGGCAGCACGATCTGCCGCCCGAGATAACGGTCGGGCTCGCGGAAGGCATCGGCATGTTGCCGATAGTAGCGGCGGCAGGCTTCGGCGCTGGGCGCGGGCACCCGGAAGAGTCCGGCGATGACGTCGACCAGCCGCGGATCGCGCAGCAATTCGGGCAAGGCGCCGGTGATCCCGGCACGGCGGGCCATCGTCGTGATGGCGGCGAGCCGGTCCCGCTCGAGCTCCGGGATCGGCGCCTGCCATGACGCCTGGGCGCGGGATCGCCCGCGTAGGAACCTGACCGCTTCCAGCCGACGTGGAACGGAGAGGATGGTCACTGCTGCTCCTTGCCCCCTGAGGGCGCACCTCTTACGGGAGATTAGGAACCCATCCCTCGAAGGAGTCAATGCCTAGAGCACTGCCCGCATCACTGACGGGAATCAACCGATCCGAGGGATGCAAGGAGACGTCTGGCGGGTTCGCCCAGCGCTAATCCAGCCGGCGCGCGAGCTCTGCGAGATGGTTCGTCGCCGCGACCAGGCGTGCCCGCTCGACCAGACGCGCGGCCACCAGCCCCTGGATCTCGGTGAAAGGCGGCAGGCGCCCGGGCTCGATCCGGTCCATCAGCAGGACATGGAAGCCCTGGGGCGACGGCACCGGCAGCGGGAATATCTCGCCTTCCTTCAGGCTGAAGAAGGCCTCGGCCGCCGCACTGGTCCAGGCGCCGCGCGCGACCGGTCCGACCCGGCCGCCTTGGGCGCGCGACGCCGCCCCGGAATAGACGACCAGATCCTCGAACACGTGCCGGTTATAGAGCAGCATCGCGATGACGCGCTCGGCGCGGCTATAGGCCTCGACCCGCCAGACCCGATCGCCGATATCGCCGCCGAACAGGATCTCGCGGCCCTGGTAGAGCGTCGGCGTGCGGAACGAGTCTGCGTTCTCCTCGTAGTGCTGATGACAGGCGGCGAGACCCGGCGCGGGGACGGCGAAGCGATCGATCAGCAGCGAGGGCAGGCGCGCGTCGCGCAACTGCTCGGCCGGCGTGCCGGGAATGCCGTGCAGGTTGGCGACGGCGCGCACCTCGTCGAGGCTCGGCACCATCGCCCGGCCGATCGCCAGCAAGGTCTCCGCCAGCAGCGCCTCGTAATCGCCGAGCGGCTCGGACGGCGACGGCACGGCGCGCAGCGCCACGAGATCGCGGGCTCGACGGGCCGGCCGAGCAACGAACTCTCTCACCGATTCGCCGTAAGGCGACCGCCGGTCATGCGCGAATTCGGCCATCCCGCACCAAGATCATCATCGGTCCGCCATTGCAGCGAATCGACATCCCCTAAACGCTTGAACCGAATTCATACAGTTGGCCGCCGATTCGACGGTAGTAAAAATCTCGTCAAATTTTCGCTAAATTTCGATCCGGCGTCGGAATCGGCCGTTGACGTCTATGCCGATGCGCGGGCCGCGACGATCCGAATCGCCGCGGCGCGATGCGGTCGTCACACACGTCGTCGTCCCGTCGTCGCGCCGGCGTTTGCGTCGCCCGGCGGACGGGAATAGGTTCTGCCCATGGCAAGCACCGCGAAACCGCCGTTCTGGAAGACCGTCCCGCTCGGGCAGATGACCCGTCAGCAATGGGAAAGCCTGTGCGACGGCTGCGGCCGCTGCTGCCTGGAGAAGCTGCGCGACATGGATAGCGGCGAATTGCACTTCACCAACGTCGCCTGCCGGCAGCTCGACCTCAGGAACTGCCGCTGCAAGGATTATGAGCATCGCAAGGAACTGGTGCCCGACTGCGTGCAGTTGACGCCGCGCAATATCCGGCGCTTCGATTGGCTGCCCGAGACCTGCGCCTATCGGCTGCTGGCCGAGGGCAAGGATCTGGCGTGGTGGCATCCCCTGGTCTCCGGCGATCCCAGGACCGTGCATCAGGCCGGCATCTCGGTCCGGCGGCGCGCGGTTTCCGAGAGCAATGCCGGCGACCTGGAAGACCACATCGTCGATTGGATCCGCTGAGCCGACGACGAGCCCGACCGGAGCGCAACTTCCGCATGATCAGCATCGCCGAATTCGAGATCGCCTTGCGCGGCCTGTTGCGCCTCGCCCGCTTCGACGCGGGGTTTTCCGGCTTCTTCGATCTCTCCAAGGACGGGGCGCGGCGGTCGTTCCTGCTCGCCCTTCCCCTGCTGCCGATCAATCTGCTGCTGTTCAACCTCAACGTCACATGGCCGGACGGCAGCGACCCGATGCGGATCGGCGCCGCGGAGCTGATCGGCTATGCGCTGGGCTGGGTCCTGCTGCCGCTCCTGCTGCTCTGGTGCGGGCATGCCTTCAAGATGGGGCCGAAGGTGTTCGGCGCCGTCGCGGTCTACAACTGGCTGAGCGTGCTGTCGATCGCGATCCAGCTCCCAATTTCGATCGCCATCCGGTTCGGCTTCGACCCCACGATCGGCGCCGTGCTCAGCGAGGGCGGCGTGATCTTCATCACCGCCTGCGAGTTCTTCGCCTTCAAGCGCCTGCTCGGCATCGCCTTCGAAGCCGCCCTGGCGCTCGCCATCGCCGATTTCGTCATCGGCTGGGTGCTGGTCCAGGAATTGATCGTGCCGCTGGCGATCGGGCAGATCTGATTCAGGCCGCCGCGTCGAGCGCGCCGGCGCGCAACCTGAGGACCCGGAGCCGGCTCTCGACATCCTCCTTGTTGAGATAGGCGCCGGCCAGGCGTCGATAGCCCTGATAGGCGTCGCGCGCATGCAGGAGGCGCCAATTGTCGAACAGCACCAGCGATCCCGGCGCGAGGCGACGGCGGTATTGCAGGCGGCGATCGTTTGCCAGCCGCGCGAAGGCGCCGTAAGCGCGATAGAAGGTGCCGAGCTCGGCCTCCGGCAGGAAGATCGGCGCGCGATCGAGCGGATTGTAGCTGACCTGGACCAGGCGGCCGGCCGAATCCAGCCGGAAGACCGGGCGCCGCGCCATCAGGTGGATGCCCTTTTCGTGGTCGATGTATTGGCCGGTGACCTCGACCTCGGTCAGCGTGCGGTAGAGATCGGGCATCTCGTCGCGCATGATCGCGGCGATCTTGAAGCCGTCGATCAGCACGCTGTCACCGCCGGTGCAGTCGAGGCCGAGGCAATGGAACATCTGATAGCCCGGCGCGTCGAAGCTGTAGGTGCCGTCGGTATGCGGCCCGATCGCCATGGACGTATAGGCCGTGTCCTTGTGCTCCATGTTGGCGGTGAAATCGTAATAGCCGCCAAAGATGGTCTCGCGGATATAGGCCGCGCGCCGCGCCACCGCCTGGGTCGCTTCCGGCGTCGCCGGCACGCCCTCGACGAAGGCGAAGCCCAGGCGCTCGATCTGCTCCAGCCAGTCCTTCAGCACCCGATCGCCGTCGGCGCCGGCCGCCATCAGCGCCGCGTACTCGACCTGCGGCGTCGCATCGCCGAGCGCCGCTTCGTCCCAGAGTTCACGTTGCTCCGTCGCCGCGGTCCGGAGCCGGGTGTTCGCGCGCAGCCACGCATCCTCGAAGCGGCTGAGATGGCCGCCCTGCCATTCGATCTCGAGCGCCGGATCGTTGGCGGCGAAGCTGATGCGGCGCGCGGCCACGTCGGCGCCGACGAAGCTGTCGGAGAGACGCTGGCGGGTCTCGGGATGGAGACAGGCGGGGCACGGACAATGATCGCGCAGCCAGAGCAGCGGCACCGACACGCGATGCCCGTCGGCCCAGGCGAGTTTCACGGTGTCGCCTTCGATCTTCACGTCGCGCAGCATGGCCTTTTCCTCCCGGTGAGACACCCTAGTAATAATACGTTCGTATAATAAGTCGCAAGCGGTTATTTTACGGATGTAAAACAAGGAGAAAGCCATCTCCCGCGCCGCCGCACCCCTGTCCCCGGGACCGAAATTCACCCGCGACCTGCCCGAGGCGCGGCGCCGGCAGCTCATCGAGGCGACCGCGCGCTGCCTCGCCAAGCACGGCCTCGCCGGCACCTCGGTGCGCCAGGTCGCGGCCGAGGCCGGCGTCTCGGCCGGTCTGGTACGGCATCATTTCGAGGGCATGCACCGGCTGGTCGCCGAGACCTATCGCAGCACCGGCAAGGAGATCGCCGCCGCCATCGCCGCGGCGCTCGACGCCGCGGGCAGCGCGCCCGAAGCGCGGCTGCGCGCCTTCATCGATGCGAGCCTGAAGCCGCCGCTGCTGGACCCGGAGCGGCTCGCGGTCTGGCTCGCCTTCTGGAGCCTGGCGCGCAGCGATGTCGAGATCCGCCGCATCCATGCCAGGGTCTATCGCGAATACCGGCGCATGATCGAGGAGATGGTGACGGCGCTGGCCGCGGATCGCGGGCTGAAGGTCGATACCGGCC
>DASZYM010000088.1:0-7812 GCA_035545355.1 Dongiaceae bacterium | reverse complement strand
GAGGCGTTGCTGACCGCGGCCGCCGTGCAGATGTGCCGCTTCTACGATCTGCCGAGCTCGGTCGGCGCCGGCATGACCGATGCGAAGGCGATCGATGCGCAAGCCGGCTATGAGAAAGGCGTCAGCGTCACCTTGGCGGCGGTCGCCGGCGGCAATTACGTCAACGAGTGCTGCGGCATGATGGCGAGCCTGATCGGCTGCTCGGTCGAGGCGATGGTCATCGACAACGACATGCTGGGCAACATCCAGCGCGTGCTGAAGGGCGTGGAGATCACCGACGAGACCCTGAGCTTCCACGAAATCGAGCGCGCCATCGCCGGGCCCGGCCATTATCTCGGTTCGCCCAAGACGCTCGAGCTGATGGAGACCGAGTACATCTACCCGCATATCGCCGACCGCGATTCCATGAACGGCTGGCAGGGCCGCGGCGCGCCGGACATCCGCCAGGGCGCCCGCAAACGCGCTCGCGATATCCTCTCGACGCATTATCCCAGCTATATCGATCCCGCGACGGATGCGAAGCTGCGCGAGCGGTTTCCGATTCTGCTGAAGCCGGAGGATATGCGCGCCGGCAATGGGCGGTGGTAGCTCAGATCCGCGCCAGTAGGGCGACCAGCTCGGCCTGTCGCGCGGTGTCGGTTTTTTGCAGCGCGTCTTTCAGATAGGTGCGGGCGGTGCTGGGCCGGATCTGCAGCCGCGCGGCGATGGCGTTGATGTCGAGGCCTTCGGTCAGCAGCGCGGCCACGTTCACCTCCTGCTCCGTCAGCCCATAGGCGCTGCGCAGGTCCGAGAGGTCGGTGCGGAGCGGGACCCGCTTGCGGTCGCGCTGGATCAGCAGTGCCAGCGCCGCGGCCGATGAGAAGACATCGCGCGCGCGGCCCGGCACCGGGTGGATCTGGAAAAGATAGCGCTCGCCATTGGGGCCGGTGAGCGCTGCCAGGCCCAGTCGGCCGGGGCGCGCTACCGCGCCGGCGACAGCGCGGTCAACCGCGGGCTGCTGGGCCCGATCGGTCGTCATCAGACGCTGGCGGAGAATGCGGATTGGGCTGGCGGGATCGTCCTCGCCGGCCGCCTGGCCGGGCAGGACCCGTCCACGATGATCGAGCGCGACGATCGGACCGCCGCGGCGGCCGAGCAGCCAGGTCATGCCCCGCGCTTCGGCATCGAGGGTGCTCTTGGCGATGCGGGCGACGGCGTGCAGCTCGGGAAGCACGGCGTCGAGCATCACCCGATCGGCCGGCTGGTAGGGGCCGAGCTCGAAGCTGCGCTTGAGGCTGAGCTCGACATATTCGTCGGTTCCCGGCGCCAGCACCGTGTTGGCATGCCAGAACACGCCGTTGGGCCGCAGGAACTCCTGGTAGAAGGGATCGCGTGCGAGCTCGTGGTCGGAATAGTCGTCATGGTCGATGCGGAACCCGACGTGATGCGAGCTGCCGACGCGCTGGTAGCGCGAGTTCGGCGGCGCGCGGCCGGCGGCGAAGGCGGCGACGCCTTCCCGGGCGCCCGCGGTCGTGATCGCCGCCACCATCTTCCGGGCGGCGTTGCGCATCAGCACCGCGTCGCGCGCCCCGGCGGCATGCGCGAAGCGCTCGAGCGCCGGCTCCCAGCCCTCAGCCAGGAGCGCGGCCGAGACCAGGTCGTCGGCGCCGGCCCGGATCGCGTCGATGGAGGCCATCGTGCGCATCCGGACCGCCGCCTTTCAGATCCGCGCGGCCAGCGCGACCAGCTCGGCCTGCCGCGTCGTCCCGGTTTTCTGCAACGCGTTCTTCAGGTAGCTGCGGACGGTGTTGGACCGTATCCGAAGCCGTGCGGCGATGCCGTCGATGTCGAGTCCTTCGGCCAGCAGGGCCGCCACGTTCGCCTCCTGCTCGGTGAGGCCGTAGGCGCCGCGCAGGCCGGAGAGGTCGGTGCGCAGCAAGGCCGGTCCGCTGTCGCGCGCGATCAGCAGCGCGAGCGCCGTTGCCGATGAGAAGATGTCGCGGGCCCGACCGGGCACCGGGTGGACTTGCAGCAGATAGCGCCGGCCGTCGGCGCCGGTCAGCGCCGCCAAGCCGATCCGCCCCGGAGGCGTGATCGCATGGGCGACCGCGCGATCGACGGCGAGCTGCTCGGCCCGGTCGGTCGCCACCAGGCGCTGGCGCATGATGCGGATCGGACAGGCGGGATTGCCGTCGCCCGCCGACTGGCCCGGCAGCACGCGGCCGCGATGATCGAGCTCGATGATCGGGCCGCCGCGACGGCCGAGCAGCCAGGCCATGCCGCGCGCCTCCGCATCCAGGATCCCCTTGGCGATGCGGGCGGCCGCATGGAGCTCGGGAAGCACGCTGTTCAGCATGGATTTGTCGGTCGGCTGATACGGGCCGACCTCGGGTCGCCGTTTCAGGCTGAGCTCGACATACTCGTCCGGGCCGGGGGCCAGGATGGTGTTGACGTGCCAGAACATGCCGTTCGGGCGCAGGAACTCCTGATAGTAGGGATCGCGCGCCAGCTCGTCGTCCGAATAGTCGTCGTGATCGATCCTGAACCCGGAATAGAGCGCGTTGATGCGGAGGTAGCGGGAGTTCGGCGGGCAGCGGCCCGCGGCGAATTCGGCGACCGCTCCGGCGACTTCGGCGGATGTGACGGCGGCGACCATGCCCTGGCGCCGGTTGCGCATCAGCACGGCATCGCGCGCACCGGCGGCGTGCGCGAAGCGCGCCAGGGCCGCTTCCCAGCCCTCGGTCAGGATCGCAGCGGAGATCAGATCGTCTGCTCCCGCTCGAACGCCGTCGATTGAAGCTATCGTATGCACCCGGCTTCCGCCCCGAGAGGTGCCGCATCTCAAGGTCGTATCATCGCCAAACGGCGGGACGACCATGCGGAAACTATGGTGCCGCCTCGCGGGGATGACAAGGACCCAAGATGCTTACCGCGCCGTCCGGTGCATCCGCCTCGCCGGAGTTTTTCAATTCAAAGACAGATCGGAGAATCGGCCATGTCCAAGACCCTGTTGTCAGCGACATTGCTCGGCCGGCGACGGCACCGCTGCCCGCGCCCACGACAGGCTGAGCTTCGGCCGCCGGCGCTCCGGCCGCTTTCGGAAAGAGCACTGGCGAAGGCGGCTTCGGCTCCCTACTCTTTCCGACGACCGCGCCGCGACGAGGAGCATTTCCGATGAAGGTCCATATCGACATCGACTGCACGCCGGAAGAGGCACGGGTGTTTTTCGGCCTGCCCGACGTCCAGCCGGTCCAGGCCGCCGTCATGCGGGAGCTGGAGCAGCGCCTGATGAGCGCGATGCAGGCGATGGATCCGGAAACCCTGATGAAGACCTGGGTTCCAGCCGGCATCAGCAACCTGGAACAGATGCAGCGCATGTTCTGGCAGCAATTCGCGGGCGGATCGGATAAGAAGGCCGGCAAGTAGCAACCGACGGGTTTTTCCGATGGCCGATCCGGCGCCCTATTACCGCACCCATGTCTTCTGCTGCGTCAATGAACGCCCCGAGGGCCACCCGCGCGGCTGCTGCAAGCGCAAGGGCTCGGAGAAGCTGCGCAACTACATGAAGGCCAGGGCCAAGGAGCTCGGCCTCAACGAGACCCGGATCAACCAGTCCGGCTGTCTCGACCGCTGCGAGCTCGGGCCGACCATGGTGATCTATCCGGAAGGCGTCTGGTACACCTATCGCTCGATCGAGGATGTCGAGGAGATCATCCAGCGCCACCTGATCAAGGGCGAGCGCGTCGAGCGCCTGATGCTGCAGCCCGACGACAAGCTGCCCGCCGACATCGAAGCACGTGAAGCAGCCCAGCGTCGCACGGCGCAATGAGCCCCCGGCAATGAACAGGCCCACGATCTTCGCGCTGGCCACGCCGGCGGGAAGATCGGGCATCGCGGTGTTCCGCATCTCCGGCGCGGAGGCCGGCGCGGCGCTGAAATCTCTCACCGCGGGCGACCTGCCGGCGCCGCGTCTCGCCGCCCGGCGCAAGTTCCACGAGCCGCATTCCACGCGGCTGCTCGACGATGGCCTCGCCCTCTGGTTCCCCGGCCCCGCCAGTTTCACCGGCGAGGATGTGGTCGAGCTGCACATCCATGGCGGCCCCGCGGTCATCGCCGCGATCGCCGAGGCGCTGCGCGCCTGCGGGCTGCGACCGGCCGAGCCCGGTGCCTTCACCCGCCGCGCCTTCGATCACGGCAAGCTCGATCTGACCGAGGTCGAGGGCCTGGCCGATCTCATCGCCGCCGAGACCGAGGCGCAACGCCGCCAGGCCCTGCGCCAGCTCGGCGGCGCGCTCGGCCAGCGCATCGAAGCCTGGCGCGAGGCGCTGATCGGCGCGCTGGCGCATATCGAGGCCTCGATCGATTTCTCCGACGAGGACCTGCCGGCCGGCCTGGTCGAGAGCGTCGATGAGGCGATGGCCATCGTCGGCGACGAGATCGCCCGCGCGCTCGACGATCAGCATCGCGGCGAGCGCCTGCGCGACGGCCTCTCGGTCGTGATCCTGGGCGCGCCCAATGCCGGCAAGTCGAGCCTGCTCAACCGCCTCGCCCGGCGCGAAGCGGCGATCGTCTCCGCCGAAGCCGGCACGACCCGCGACGTGATCGAGCTGCATCTCGATCTCGACGGCTATCCGCTGATCCTCGCCGATACGGCGGGCTTGCGCGAGACCGAGAGCGCGGTCGAAAGCGAAGGCGTGCGCCGCGCGCTGCAACGCGCCGAGCACGCGGATCTCAAGATCGTCGTGCTCGACGCCGCGGTCTGGCCCGACGTGCAGGAAGCGAGCCGCGCCCAGATTGACGCTGCCGCGATCCTGGTATTGAACAAGGCCGATTTGCGGTCGGGGCCGATCCCGCAGGGAGCGTGGCAGCCGATCGCGCTTTCCGCCAAGACCGGGGAAGGCATCGATCGCCTGGTCGCCGAGCTCGGCCGGCGGGCCGGTGCGCTGATGGCGAGCGGCGATCAGCCGGCGATGACCCGGGCCCGGCACCGGACCGCGCTGGAAGACTGCGCGATGCTTCTGGAGCGCGGGCGCGCCGCCCAGGCTGTCGAGCTCAAGTCGGAGGAACTCCGGCTTGCGGTCCGGGCCTTGGGCCGGATCACCGGCCAGGTCGATGTCGAGGACGTGCTCGACCGCATCTTCGGCGAGTTCTGTATCGGTAAGTGATTGCTGAGCTCAAGCCGCTGCGGCGATCCGCATTTCGACATGCAGCCCCGCGGCCGAGGCCATGTTGACCAGGGTATCGAGCGCGAAGATGTCGATCTTTCCGCGCATCAAATCGGAAATACGGGGCTGGGTGACGCCCATGCGCCTGGCGGTCTCCGCCTGAGTCCATTTCTGCCGGCGAATATGCTCGGTCAGCGCGGCCATGAGCGTCGAACGGAGCTTCATATTCTCGGCCTGGGCGGGATTTCCCTCCAAAGCATCCCAGACATTGGCGACGCGCTTTGTGGTCACGAACGATGCTCCTTCAGCACGATGTCGTAGCGCTGCCGGGCCAGCGCGATATCCGCCTTGCTTGTCTTGGCGGTCTTCTTCTTGAAGCAGTGGAGGACGTAGATGGCCTCCTGGAATTTGGCGACATAGATCACGCGGACACCGGCGCCGATATCGGACATCGATTTCCAATCGTCAGGCTCAAGCCCGAGCTGGAGCCGATCGAGCTGGTACCCGGCACGCCGCCGTGCGACGGCGGGAAATGCCCGAAGGTCGGACAGCGAGCCGCCCCGGAATTCGATCGGTCGCCGCTGAACCGCCATGGGACTACTATACAGATTTTTGTATAAGCATGGAAGCCGCCGCTATTGTTCCGCGCACAGCCTTGGAGTAAACCATCCGGCACGCGCAGCCCGGCGGCGGCGGCTCGCTTAACGTATTGGAAACAAACGCAATAATGGGATTGTTTCACGTGAAACATTCCAGCTTCGACGTGATCGTGGTCGGCGGCGGCCATGCCGGGACTGAGGCGGCTACGGCTGCGGCCCGCATGGGCGCGGCCACGCTCCTGGTCACCCATGATCCGGCCAAGATCGGCGAGATGTCCTGCAACCCGGCCATCGGCGGTCTGGCCAAGGGCCACCTGGTCCGGGAGATCGATGCGCTGGACGGGATCATGGCCCGGGCGATCGACCGGGGCGGCATCCAGTTCCGGATGCTCAACCGGTCCAAGGGACCGGCGGTCCGTGGGCCCCGCGCCCAGGCCGATCGAAAGCTCTACCGCCAGGCGGTCCAGGCGCTGCTGGCCGAGCAGGCCAACCTCACCCTCCTCGCCGCCGGCGTCGAAGACCTGATCGTGGATTCCGACGGCCGAGTTGCCGGCGTCGTCACGGATAATGGTCGGCGGATCTCCGCCGGGGCTGTGGTCCTGACGACCGGCACTTTCCTGAACGGCCTCATCCATTGCGGCGAGGAGCGGATCCCCGCCGGCCGGGTCGGCGAAGCGCCGGCCTTGAAGCTCTCGGAGCGTCTGGCGGCGATCGGCTTCGCCCTGGGCCGGCTGAAGACCGGCACCCCGCCGCGCCTCGACGGCCGGACCATCGACTGGGCGGGGCTGGAGATGCAGCCCGGCGATCAGCCGCCGGTGCCGATGTCTTTCCTCACCCGGCATATCGAGACGGCGCAGATTTCCTGCGGCATCACCTATACCGGCGCGGCCGGCCATGATCTGATCCGGGCCAACCTGCACCGCTCGCCGATGTATTCCGGGCAGATCGCCAGCCGCGGGCCCCGCTATTGCCCCTCGATCGAGGACAAGGTGGTCCGCTTCTCCGATAAGGCGCGGCATCAGATCTTCCTGGAGCCGGAGGGTCTCGATGATCCTACGGTCTATCCCAACGGGATCTCCACCTCCTTGCCCCGGGACGTGCAAGAGGCGCTGCTGAAGACCATTCCCGGCCTGGAAAAGGCCGTCCTGCTCCGGCCGGGCTATGCCATCGAATATGACTGCGTCGATGCCCGGGAGCTGAAGCCCAGCCTCGAGACCCGCCGGGCCCCCGGCCTCTTCCTCGCCGGCCAGATCAACGGCACCACCGGCTATGAAGAAGCCGGCGCCCAGGGCCTGATCGCCGGTATCAACGCGGCGCTCAAGGCCGGCGGCGCCGCCGACACCTTCATCTTGGACCGGGCCGAGGCCTATGCCGGGGTCATGATCGACGACCTGGTGACCCGCGGCGCCGATGAGCCCTACCGGATGTTCACCAGCCGCGCGGAATACCGGCTCTCGCTCCGGCAGGACAATGCCGACCAGCGCCTGACCAATCGTGGCAGCGAAATCGGCTGCGTCGGCCCCGACCGGGCTCGGATCTATGCCGCCAAGGAAACGGCCCTTGCCGCCGCCCGGGCGCAGATGACCGGCTTGAGCGCCACGCCCAGTCAGCTCAAGGCCATGGGCCTGACCATCAACCAGGACGGCATCCGGCGGAATGCCCTGGAGCTGCTGGCCTATCCGGACGTGACCTGGGAGCGGCTGACGGCGATCTGGCCGGATCTCCGGGGCCTCGGCCCCGAGATCGCCGAGCAGATGGAGATCGACGGCCGCTATGCCGGATACCTGAAGCGCCAGGAAGCCGATATCGGCGCCTTCCGCCGGGACGAGGACCTCGCCCTCTCCACCGAGCTCGATTACGACCGGGTGGCTGCGCTCTCCAACGAAGTGCGCGAGAAGCTGAAGACCGTGCGGCCCGCCACCCTCGGCGCCGCGGGCCGGATCCCGGGCATGACCCCGGCGGCTTTGGTCGCCCTCCTGCGCCACGTGCGCCGCCGCAACGCGGCCTGAGATCTCGATGCCAAGACCGATGGGGCCGGAGGAATTTCTCCAGGCATTACAAGCGCTCGA
>DASZYM010000087.1:0-5881 GCA_035545355.1 Dongiaceae bacterium | reverse complement strand
GAATTGCTCGCAGGACGCAAGCTGCTGGTGGTCGGCGGCGGCTATATCGGCCTGGAAGCGGCCGCGGTCGCGGCAAGCAAGGGGCTGGCGGTCACGGTGATCGAGGCCGCACCGCGCATTCTCCAGCGCGTCGCGGCGCCGTTCACCTCCGACTTCTTCCGGGAGCTGCATCGCCAGCACGGCGTCACGATCCTGGAAGGCGTCGAGCTCACGGCGCTCACGGGATCCGCCGGCTGTGTCGAAGCCGCACGGCTGAAAGACGGCTGGTCGATCGAGACCGACCTGGTCATCGTCGGCATCGGCGTGACGCCGAATGACGATCTGGCGCGCGCTGCGGGGCTGAAGATCGAGAACGGGATCTGGGTGGACGAGCACTGCCGCACTTCGGATCCGGCTATCTATGCCGCGGGCGACTGTGCCAATTTCCCCTGGCGCGGCCTGCGGACGCGGCTGGAATCGGTGCAGAACGCGATCGACCAGGGGGAGCATGCCGCCGGCGCCATGCTGGGCGCGACGGCGCCCTACGATCCCGCGCCCTGGTTCTGGTCGGACCAATACGACGTGAAGCTGCAGATTGCCGGCTTCAATCGCGGCTATGACGAAACCGTTCGCCGCCCCGGGAAACGGCCCGGCAGCCAATCGGTCTGGTACTATCGCCAGGGCAGGCTGATCGCGGTCGATGCGATGAATGACGGGCTGGCTTACGCCTTCGGCAAGAAGGCGCTGGAGAACGGCCGGTCGATCCCGAAGGAAATCGCCGCCGATCCCGCGGCCGACCTCAAAGCGGCGGCTTCGGCAACCTGACCGGGCTTTCCCGCTTTATGATCGGGCATGGCTGGGTCAAACTCGCCGCCCCGAGGAGACGGTTCTGGGAGTGAGCGAAATGAGCGTCATCGCATTCGGCGAGATCGACGGGAAGCAGGTCCAACAAATCCACCTCAAGACCGCCTCCGGGGCCGAAGCCTCGATCATCAGCTTCGGTGCGATCTTGCGCGATCTGCTGGTGCCGCTGAAGAGCGGCGGCAAGCGTCGCGTCGTCCTGGGCTTCGAGAAGCCGGAGGGTTATCTCGAGGGTCATTCCTATATCGGCGCGACCTGCGGCCGGGTCGGCAATCGGATCGCCGGCGGCGCCTTCACCCTCGACGGCAAGCCGTACAGCGTCACGCGCAATGAAGCCGGCCGCACCCATCTCCACGGCGGCAAGCGCGGTTTCTCCCACCGGGTCTGGGATGTGGTCGATCGCAAGAGCGACCAGGTGACGCTGCGCATCGTTTCGCCGGACGGCGAGGAAGGCTATCCCGGCAAGGTCGAAGCGCTCTGCACCTATCGCCTGAAGGATCACGGCACGATCGAGGTGGTGCTCAACGCGACCACCGATGCGCCGACCCTGGTCAATATGTGCAACCACTCCTATTTCACGCTGCTGGAGGATGCCGAGATCTGGGACCACCAGATGGAGATGGCGGCACCCTTCTATACGCCCGTCGATGATGCGCTGATTCCGACCGGCGAGATCCTGAGCGTCGCCGGCACACCCTTCGATTTTCGCAAGAAACGGCCGATCCGCTTCCTGCAGGACGGAAAGCCGTTCGACTACGACATCAATCTGGTGTTGGGTCCGCTGGCGCCGCTCGGCGATGCCGGCGATGTCGCGGTGCGCGCCACCGCTTCCGACGGCAAGATCATGCTGGAGATGGCGACCACCGAGCCCGGCGTCCAGCTCTATACCGGCGCGGGCGTGCACGCGGGTGCCGCGGGCATCGGCGGCCAGCGGCATTTCGCCCATGCCGGATTCTGCCTCGAGGCGCAGCGCTTCCCGGATGCGGTCAACCACCGGCATTTCGCGCAAGCGACCTTACGCCCCGGCGAGCACTATCATCAGGTGACGGAGTACCGCTTCCAGGCGCTTTGAGGCGGGCGGCGATCGCGATTGCTCCCGGGGAGAAGCCGCCGGTAGACTGCGGCGGTCTTTGCCCAGGTTTGCTCTCCGATGCTGATCAACTTCTACCCGCCGCCGATTCCGCAGTTTCGGCGCCGCGCCGACGAGAAACCCGCGGACTATCTGCGGCGGCAATGGATCATCGGCGCCTGGAAGCGCAGCTCCTGGGTCGAGCGCGCGGTCTTCGTGATCGCCATCCTGCTGTGGTGGCCGACCACGATCCTGCACGCCGCCTATCTCGCGGCGCGGCTCGGTCCGGCGCGGGCCAGGATCTACGGCAAGTCGCCTTTCAAACAATTCCTGGAGCAGATTGCGGTCGCGGCGCGCTGGCTGGTCCCGCCGCTCTGGTATTACACGTTCGAATTCTGCGATGACGCCAAGCGCGCGTGCGCCGAGGATTACATCCACCGTGTGCAGACCAAGCCCTTCATCTATCACTGGCTGGTCGACCGGGTCGCCCGCAAGGACCGCAAGTATCCGTTCGCCAACAAGGTCTATTTCTCCGCCCTCTGCCGCCGCAACAATCTACCGGTGAGCCGCGTGATCGCGATCTCGGGCGGCCGGGAGATTCATTTCAAGGCCGGTCTGACCGAGTTTCCGCCGACCGACCTCTTCATCAAGATCAAGAACGGCCGTGGCGGACGGGGTGCCGAGAAGTGGTCCTATGTCGACGGGATGTATCGCGATTCCAGTGGGCGCAGCTTCGCCAGGGCGGCGTTCACCGAATATGTGAAGCAGCGCTCGCGGCTGGAGAAGCGGATCGTCCAGTATTGTCTGGTCAATCATTCCTCGCTCTCGGACCTCAATCTCGGCGCGCTCGCGACCGCGCGGATCCTGACCGTCCGCAACGAGACCGGCGGGATCGAGGCGACGCATGCGGTTCTGCGGATGCCGCAACGCCGCGGCGCACCGGTGGACAACATCCATGCCGGCGGCATCGCGGCGCCGATCGATCTCAAGACCGGCCGGCTGGGCCGCGCCACCGATCTCGGACTCCGCGTGACCTCGCGTTGGCATGACCATCATCCCGAGACCGGGGCGCCGATCCTGGGCCGCGAATTGCCGCATTGGCGCGCCGCGCTCGACCTGGTGTGCCGCGCCCATGACGTGATCGGCGACCGGGTCGTCGTCGGCTGGGACGTCGCGATCCTCGAAGGCGGCCCCTGCCTGGTCGAGGGCAACGGCAAACCAGATGTCGATCTGATGCAGCGGCCCCATGGCGTGGGTCTCGGCAATTCGCGCTATGGCGAGTTGGTCGCCTATCACCTCAGGGCTTTCCTCGCCGGCGAGACCGCCAATGGCCGCCGCCCGGCCGAGATGCAGCCCTCCGTCGGCGCCACCGGCCGCTGATCGCCGCTGCGGCGATATGGTCAATTCACCGGGTGCACAGCACCGTCTAGTGGAGCTATTCTGAATGCCGCGTCGGACGATGCGGCACGGGGAACGGACACACTTCATAATATGCTGAAATTGCTGGCTAAAGTCCTGGAAAAGCCGTTTGCGCCGGGCGCCGCTGCGAAGCCGGCGAAGGCTCCGGGCGCACCCAAAGAACCGGCCGCGACCCGCCTCTCCTCCTCGGTCGAACGGGTCTACGGGCTGCTGCAGAGCATCGGCGCCAAGCGCGTGCTGATCCATGCCGATCGCGCGAGCTTCGATGCGGCGGCGCGAGTCTTTGCCGGCATGACCTGCAACTGGGCATCCAACGAGCTCGGCGAGATCGAAGCCGGCGCGCCCAATGCCGAGGACATCGACTGGAAGACCGTCGATGCCGCGGTCTGCGCCGGCGCCGGCCTGCCGCGCCGTTATCGCCAGCTCCTGCGCTTGCTGGCGAGCGCCGATGCGACGAAGCCGGTGCTCTGGATCGGCGAGAATTTCGAGTTCTGCGGCGGAACGCTGAGCGCGCCCGCCGGTGTCAGCGCCGTCGAGGGGCTGCTGTTCAATCACTTCGACGCCTTCTTCGGCGTGAAGGATGCGCTGCAATTCCGGATCGAGGTCTATCACGGCCCCGAGATGAAGCGGTTCTTTCGCATCCTGAAGCCGAATGAATCCGTCGTGATCCGGCTCGCCGATCATTTCCCCGAGGCGCGCCATCCGGTCAGCCTCGCCGCCTTCGTCGAGCATCCGGTGCTGACCCGCGATCGCCATTATCGCCTGCGGCTGTGCGGCGACGTCTTCTGGAAGGACTCGCTGACGACGCTGCACAGCGTCCATGAATTCAACCGCAGCCCCAACCATGCGGTCGAGTTCCGCCTGCCGGCCTGGCTGGTGAAGGACGGCGAAGTCGCCTTGACCCTGCCGAATTTCGACCGGCATGCGGCCTCCGGCGCCGAGCTCGAGACCGTCATCGGCACGAAGACCGAGAAGGTCGTTCGGGATACCCAAGCCTATCTCGACCAGTCGGTCCTCCAGCGCGACGGCGTCGCGGATGACGGGTTCCTGGGCTGGCGCTATCGCGGCTTCGGCGGCTCAAACTGGTTCGTGATGAACGGCGCCGCGGGGCTCTCCGGGGGACTCTCCGCCAGCATTTCCGGCAATCATCATGCGAGCTGCCCGGTCATCGACCGCGGCGATTTCGCGGCCAGCGCCGAGGACATGGCGCGCTACGAGAAGATCGAGCACGACGGATTCGTGCTGGAGCCGCACGTGGTTCCCATCCTGCCCGAAGGCAGCGAGCTCGTCTTCGGCTTCGAGGCGGACGGCGCCAATCCGGCGCTGAAGGACTATCGCGTCGATTTCTTCGACCGGAATGGACACCATCTCGGCCTGACGCGCTTTCGCAAGCAGCGGCCCGGCGTGCTGTTCCCGTCGGACCTGCTGGCGCTGTGGGGCGATGCGCGATCGGCCGAGGCGCGGCTGCTGATGATCAGCAACGACTGGCTGAAGGCGAAGCTGCGCTTCAAGGGCTTCAAGCCGATGGCGAATCTGATCGTGAAGGACCGAAAGACCGGCGATCAGGATGTCACCGAATTCCAGTCTTCCTGGCGCAATCTCGGCACCACGGTGCCGGGCTTCCCGCACTGGCTGACCGACGATCTCGCCGTGATCGGCCGCACCAATGTGTTCGGCCGTGCGCGCTGCGATCGCGGGCTGCGCACCGGCGTGCTGGTGGTGAACGCGTCGGGCCGCCTCGGCTACAAGCGGACGGCGGAGGCGAGCATCACCGTGCTGGACAATGCCGGCCGGCCGCTGAGCACCGAGTTCAAGGTTCCTGCCTTCACCTGGAAACTGACCTGGCTGGACGAGGTGATGCCGCTCGCCGCCCATCTCGGCGAGAGCGGCAACGGCGCGATGCTGGTCCGGTCGGCCGATGCCGATCTCAATTGCCAGGTGGTGACGACCACCTCAAAAGGCGCGGTCTCGCTGCAGCACCTCTGGGGCTACTGAGCCGGCCGAGTAAACTCGTCGTCTGGTTCAAACTCGGTCGTCATCCCGGGACTTGGTCCCGGGATCCACGCCTTCCTTTCTTCGAGCCCCAAGGCGTGGATCCCGCGGCCCAGCCGCGGGATGACGCTTGAGAAGCGGAGCCGTCAGAAATCCCAGGAGCGATCGAGCCAGTAGTCGATCTTCCGCGCGCGGCCGATCTTGAACTTCTTGGTGAAGCGCCGTGCGAAGCGGCCGAGCGCATCGTTACGCTGGACCCAGAGCGGCTTGGGCGCCGCCGCGCGGACGAGCCCGATCAGCGCTGCGGCATCGGCTGCGCCGATCGTGTCCCGGCCCTGCAGCGCCTCGACCAGCCACAGCGCCTCGTCGAGGAAGCGATAGACGAGCAGGATCGTGAAGAGCTTCAGCGCGCGCGTGAGGTCGCCCGCCGCCGCGATCTCCTCGGTCGGGCGGATGTAGAAGGCGTCGCCGGCGATCAGGCGGCAGGAGATGTCGCGCCGGTTCTTCAGGATGTTGAGATGCCGGCGCATCAGCCCGTGCGACTGGTCGCGGTCGAAGCGA
>DASZYM010000086.1:0-6419 GCA_035545355.1 Dongiaceae bacterium | reverse complement strand
TCTGCCGCGATCCCAGGCGCGATCCCGCCGCGGTCTGTGTCGTCGCCGATGTCGCGGATCTCTGGGCACTGGAGCGCGCGCAGGCCTTCAAGGGCCGCTATCACGTGCTGGGCGGCGTGCTCTCGGCGCTGGACGGCATAGGGCCGGAGCAACTCAACATCGGCCCGCTGCTCCGCCGTGTCGAATCCGGCGAGATCAAAGAAGTGATCCTGGCTTTGGGCGCCACGGTCGATGGCCAGACCACCGCGCATTATCTCGCGGACCGGCTGCAATCCTTCGGCGTCGCGCTCTCGCGGCTGGCGCATGGCGTGCCGGTCGGCGGCGAGCTCGATTATCTCGACGACGGCACCTTGATCCAGGCGTTGAAAGCGCGCCAAAGGGTCTAATGCCGCCGCCGCGGATTCTCTCGCGAGAGGATCTGGCGGCCGCCGATCTCGTTCATATCGCCCGGCCGGTGATCGTGTTCGACGGTGTATGCCATCTCTGCACCGGCTTCGCGAAATTCGTGATCCGCCATGACCGCGGCGGCCGCTTCCTGTTCCTCGCGGCGCAATCCTCCCGCGGCGAAGCGCTCTATCGCCGGCTCGGGCTCAAGACCGCGGATTGGGATTCCAACCTGCTGATCCTCGAGGGACGTGTCCATACCGAGCTCGATGCCTTCATCGAGATCACGCGCCGGTTCGGTGGCCTGTGGTCTGCGACGCCGATGCTCTACATCCTGCCGCGGCCGCTGCGCGATTGGCTCTACAACCGGATCGCCCGCAACCGCTACGACTGGTTCGGCAAGCGCGATACCTGCTTCGTGCCGACGCCGGAGCTCCAGTCTCGCTTCCTGGACTGACATGCGGCGGATCCTGGTCCTCGGCGGCTATGGCACGTTCGGCGGGCGGATCGTGCGCCTGCTCGCCGCACGCCGCCGGTTCGCGATCGTGGTCGCCGGGCGCTCCCTGGAACGCGCGCGGAGCTTCGTGCGGTCGCTCGACGATCCGGCGGTCGCGCCGGCGGAACTCGACCGCGACACGGTCGATGCCGGGAGTCTGCGCCGGCATGATCCCTGGCTGGTGATCGACGCCTCGGGCCCGTTCCAGCGCGGGACCTATCGCATCGTCGCGGCGGCGATCGCGATCGGCGCGCATTACATCGACATTGCCGATGCGCTGGATTTCGTCGCCGGGATCGACCGCTTCGACGCCGATGCCAAGGCGCGCCATCTCACGGTGATCGCCGGCGCCAGCTCGGTTCCCGCCCTCTCCTCGGCGGCGGTCGAGGCGCTGGCCGAGGATCTCGACCGAGTGCTGGAGATCGAGATCGCCATCAGCTCCAGCAACCAGGCCAGCCTCGGCCGCTCGGTCAACGCGGCGCTGCTCTCCTATGCCGGCAAGCCGATCCAGGTCCGCCGCTTCGGCCGTTGGAGCAGCGCGACGGCACTTCGGGATTGGCGGGCGATCGACATCGAGGTTGCCGGCCGCGCGCCGCTTCGCCGGTTGGTGGCGCTCTGCGCGGTACCGGATCTGGTACTCTTTCCGGCGCACTATCTCGGCCTGCGCAAGATGATGTTCCGCGCCGGGACGGAATTGCCGGTCCTCAACCGCGGCAGCGGCTGGCTCGCATGGCTGGTTTCAGCCGGCCTGCTGAAGAGCTTGGAGCCCTTCGCCGATCTTGCCGGTCGTGCCTTCGCTCTGCTGCGGCGCTTCGGCAGCAAGCGCTCGGGCATGGTCGTCGATCTTCGCGGCCGTCGCGGCGGCCGGTTCGTCGCCCGGCGCTGGAGCGTGATCGCGGAGGAGGGCGACGGTCTCTGGATCCCCGCGATGGCGGCGGCCTTGCTGGCCGACAAGCTCGATCGCGGCGAAGTCTTGCCCGGTGCGCGAACGGGCTTCGGCATGCTGGCCTTGGAAGAGTTTCGGGCCGGCTTCGCGGGTCTCGCGATCGCCGACGGCATCGCGGAGACAGCCGTGCCGCCTTCGCCCTTTCGCGCCTGGATCGGCGCCGGCGTCGATCGCCTGCCGCCGGCGATCCGCGCGATGCATGACGATCCCTTCGAGCGCAGCGCTTCGGGCATGGTGACGGTGACGCGCGGCACGCATCCCGTCGCGGCGCTCCTGTGCCGGCTGCTCGGTTTCCCGGCGAGCGCCGTCGATCGTCCCTTGCTGGTCGAGTTCGAGCCGGAAGGCGATGCCGAAATCTGGCGCCGCTGCTTCGGGTCGAGCGTGTTCCGCAGCCGCCTGCGCCCCTGGCCGGGACGGCCCGGCCATGTGCAGGAGGCGATCGGGCCGCTGCGCTACGGCATGGAGCTCGTGACCGATACCGCGGGGCTGCGGATGGAATTTCGCCGCTGGTGGCTCTGGGGCATCCCGCTGCCCACGGCGCTGGGACCGCGGGTCGAGGCGCGGCAGTGGCAGGAAGGCGGCGAGTATCGTTTCCTGGTCGATGTGTCCGCGCCGGCGATCGGCCGCGTCATCGCCTATCGCGGCCGGCTCGCGCTGAACCCGGCGGCGGGATGAAGCGTCATGCCCGGGCCCTTCGCGAATGCGAACATTCGCTACGGGACCCGGGCATCTTGTTTCACGCGGAGCAATGACGATGGCTGAAAGTCTCAGTTGCTCGCCGAGTACTGGTTGATCTTGGCGGCGAGCTCCTTGTACTCCTCGCAATTGCCGCAGGCGTCTTTCAGCACCGCCAGGCGCTCCTTGGCTTTGTCCGGCTGCTTCAGCTCCAGATAGAGCTCGCCCATATATTCGTTGGCGCCGAGATGCTTCGGCTCCATGGCGAGCGCCTGGTTGTAGTAGTCGAGCGCGTCATTGGCATCGCCGCTCTTGCGATAGGAATAGCCGAGCAGGTTCAGGGCATCGGCATAGGCGCCCTTGTCCTTGATCAGCTTCTGCAGCACCGGGATCGCTTCCTGGTACTTGTCGTCGTCGATCAGCGATTGCGCCTGCTTGTAGAGATCGGGTTGCGCCGACTCGTCGGTGCTGCTGGTGCCCATCGCCCAGGCGGAAACGGGAATGGCCGCCAGAATGGCGAGCCCTGCGAATCCTGAAATCATGTTGATGCGTGTCGTCATGGTCCTCTCCTTCGATAACTCCCAGATCGAAATCTCCCTCAGCCGTAGCGTTGCTCGGTCCAAGGGTCGCCGTGATTGTGATAGCCGCGTTCCTCCCAGAAGCCGGGACGGTCGGCGGCGACGAACTCGATGCGCTTCAGCCATTTCGCGCTCTTCCAGAAATAGAGCTGGGGCACGACGGCGCGCACCGGCCCGCCATGCTCGAGCGTCAGCGGCCGGCCGTCCCAATGGGTCGCGAGCAGTGCGCCCTCGGCGGCGAACTCCATCAGCGCGAGGTTGGTGGTGTAGGTGTCGAAGCTGTGCAGCACGACGAAGTTCGCTTCGTCCTTCGGCCGCACGTGCTCCAGCAGGTCCATCACCGCGACGCCGCGCCATCGGTTGTCGAAGCGCGACCAGGCGGTGACGCAATGGATGTCGCTCTCGAGATCGCTCTGCGGCAGCGCCTGGAAGGCGTCCCAGTCGAGCCGGAGCGGCCGCTCCACCAGGCCGTCGATGGTGAGCCGCCATTGCGCGAGCGGGATGTTCGGCTTCACGCCGAGATCCAGGACCGGCCAGTCGGTGACCTTCCTCTGGCCGGGCGGCAGCCGGTCTTCCTCGCGGCTGGAGGGACGCCCGGTCAGCAGCCGGCCTTCCTCGGCCCAGCGGCGTTTCGTCTCAACCAGCTTCTCCCGGATGGTGCCGCTCGTCCCGATGTCGTCGCCCTGATCCATGCCGCCGCCTGTTCCGTTGCCGCGAGTATTTGGAATCGCTGGAGAAAGGCCAAGGCCTCCAGGCCGACCTCAAGCGGAAGTGAGATAGTACCCTCCGATGCCATATCTACCGATAGGGACTGTGTATTTAACTCTCGGGGATCGCTTGCCTTTGGGCGCCGCGGTGAGTATGAGACAGCGGCATCGCGGCGGCTATTTTCGCCCTGTTTTCTGTGATTATTGACGTGGTTGTGATGACCGAACTTCGCCTCGCGCATGGACTGCGCTTCGAGGACCTTTACGAGCCTGCCGGTTTGGCCGCGATCGATCGCGCTTTTGTCAGCGCGCTGAAAGAATCCGACGAAGGCCTGACCGGTCGGTTGCTCGCGGCGCGCGCCGATCCGAAGTCGCTCGACGCGAAAGCGGAATCGCAACTCATCCTCGATCTCGCCGGCCATCTCGAGGATTTCCTCGGCAACCTGTTCGGCATCGAACGCGAGCTGAAGGAGCTGCAGCAGCGGCACAACGATCTGGCGCCGCTCTTCTCGGTGAAGCGCCTCTTCGTGCAGCGCCGCGCGCTCAAGGCGCATCGCGAGCAGGAAGCGGCTGGCTTCGACGCCGATGCCTTGCGCGCCGAGCTGACGCCGCTGATGGGCGGCGTGTTCGACGAGCTCTCCTTCGCCCGCCATGTCGAGCATTGGCTGGCGAACGAGGCAAACTACGCGAAGCCGCTGGAGCTCGCGACCAAGTATGCGGCCTGGGCCACCCAGACCGAGGCGGGCAAGAAGCTGCATCGCCGCGGCGTGCTGTTCAAGGCGCCGAAGAAGATCGATCCGCTGCACCTGGTGCATCTGGAGACCGAGCTGCGCCACGGCGTGCCGACCTTCAAGCTGCCGGACGAGCATTTGCGTCGCCGCGAGGGCTTCGCGCTCACCGATATCGGCACCGATCTGCGCGGCGCCCTGGATCAGGCCAATTACTGCATCTGGTGCCACAACCAGGGCAAGGATTCCTGCTCCAAGGGCCTGCGCGAGAAGGACGGCAGCTTCAAGAAGAGCACGTTCGGCGTGACCTTGAACGGCTGCCCGCTCGACGAAAAGATCTCGGAGATGCACACCGCGAAGGTCGCGGGCCAGCCGATCGGCGCGCTCGCCATCATCGCCATCGACAACCCGATGGCCGCCGCCACCGGTCACCGCATCTGCAACGACTGCATGAAGGCCTGCATCTATCAGAAGCAGGACCCGGTCGACATCCCGCAGGCGGAGACCCGCACGCTGAAAGACGTGCTGAACCTGCCCTGGGGCTTCGAGATCTACGGCCTGCTGACCCGCTGGAATCCGCTGAACGTCCAGCAGCCGGTGGCGAAGCCCGCGAGCGGCCGCAAGGTGCTGGTCGTGGGCCTCGGCCCCGCCGGCTACACGCTCTCGCATTACCTGCTGAACCAGGGCCATACCGTGGTCGCGATCGACGGCTTGAAGATCGAGCCGCTGCCGGCGGCGCTCTCGGGCGTCGATGCTTCGGGCCAGCGCGTGGCCTTCCAGCCGATCCGCAGCTTCTCCGATCTGCAGGAAAATCTCGGCAGCCGCGTGATGGCGGGGTTCGGCGGCGTCGCCGAATACGGCATCACCGTGCGCTGGGACAAGAACTTCCTGAAGGTCGTCCGCCTGCTGCTGGAGCGGCGCGCGCAATTCGCCATGTTCGGCGGCGTGCGCTTCGGCGGCACCTTGACTCTCGACCAGGCCTTCGCGATGGGCTTCGACCATGTCGCTCTGGCGCTCGGCGCCGGCAAGCCGACCTTGCTCGATCTGCCCAACGGCCTCGCGCGCGGCGTGCGCATGGCCTCGGACTTCCTGATGGCGCTGCAGCTCACAGGTGCGGCGAAGACCGATTCCATCGCCAACCTGCAGCTCCGCCTGCCGGCGGTGGTGATCGGCGGCGGCCTGACCGCGATCGACACCGCGACCGAGGCGATGGCCTATTACCCGATCCAGGTCGAGAAGTTCCTGCACCGCTACGAGACCTTGTCCGCCGAGATCGGCGAGGCGGCTTTGCGCAGCGAATGGTCCAAGGCCGAGATCGAGATCGCCGACCACTTCATCGACCATGCCCGCGCCATCCGCCTGGAGCGCGAGCGCGCCAAGGCCGCCAACGAGAAGCCCAGGCTTTCCGATCTCATCAATTCCTGGGGCGGCGTCACCATCGCCTATCGCCGGCGGCTGATCGACTCGCCGTCCTATACGCTCAACCACGAAGAGGTGGAGAAGGCGCTGGAGGAGGGTATCCGCTTCGCCGAGACCCTGACGCCGAGCGCGGTCGATGTGGACCAGATGGGCCATGTCGAGGCGATCCGCCTGAAGGACGCCGAGGGTCGCGAGCACGTTTTGCCGGCCCGCGCCGTGCTGGTCGCCGCGGGCACCTAGCCCAACACCGTGCTGGCGCGCGAGGATGCGGAGAACTTCCCGCTCGACGGCTCATATTTCCAGGCGGTCGATGAGAACAACGAAGTCGTGAAGCCGGAGCGGGTGGCCAAGCCCGACGAGGTCCGTGTCATCACCCGCTTCCGCGAGGACGGCCGCGCCATCAGCTTCTTCGGCGACCTCCACCCCTCCTTCGCCGGCAATGTGGTGAAGGCGATGGGCAGCGCCAAGCAGGGCTGGCCCGTGGTG
>DASZYM010000085.1:0-5043 GCA_035545355.1 Dongiaceae bacterium | reverse complement strand
GCGAACTGCTTCAAGACCTCGTCGCCCGCCGCATGGCCGTAGCTGTCATTGACCGACTTGAACCGGTCGAGATCGCAGACCAGCACGCCCAGGGTCTTGCCGGTCGCCACCACCCGGCGCATCAAGCCGTCGAGATGGCGCAAGGCATAGCGCCGGTTGTAGAGGCCGGTCAGCGAATCGGTCAGCGCCAGCGACAGGCTGCGCTCGAAATTGGCGCGCAGCCGGTCCTGGTAGCGCCGGCGGCGGATCTGGATCCGCACCCGCGCCAGCAGCTCGTTGGGATCGATCGGCTTCATCAGGTAGTCCGAGGCGCCGATATCGAGCCCCTTGATCAGGCGCGGCATGTCGTAGTCTTCGACGATCAGGAGGATCGGCACCTGCCGGGTCTCCTCCTGGGAGCGGAGATGCGAGCAGAGCCGGAGCCCGTCCTCGCCCGCCACCTGGATATTGGTGATGATCAGGTCATGGCGCGCCTTGGCGGCCGCCTCCATGCCCTTGACGATCGAATCTGCGACCTCGACCTTGTTGCCGTCGCCCGACAGCACGCCGACGATGCGCTGCGCCGCCGGCTGGAAGCTCTCGACCAGCAGGATCTCGGCGTTGCGGTCGTCTTCCGGCGGCGGATCGGCCTCGCCCGAGAGGAGGTCGAACTGACCCGAGGTCTGCTCGCGCATCCGCCATTCGTCCATCATCATCTTGAGGCGGACGAGCGAGCGGACCCGCGCGAAGAGCGCCAGGTCGTTGACCGGCTTGGTCAGGAAATCGTCGGCGCCGGCTTCGAGCCCGCGCACCCGGTCGCTGGGATCGGAGAGCGCCGTCACCATGACGACGGGCAGGAACCGGGTCTTCGGATTGGCGCGGATCTTGGCGCAGACCTCGAACCCGTCCATCTCCGGCATCATGACGTCGAGCAGCACGATGTCGGGCGCGTTGCGCTCGATGATGTTCAGCGCCTCGGGCCCGCTCGAGGCGGTCACCACTTCGAAATATTCGGCGGCGAGCTTGGCTTCCAACAGCCGCACGTTCGCGGCGATGTCGTCGACCACCAGAATACGTGCCGACATGCCTGGCTACTGCAGAAAGCGATCGACGGTTTCCAGGAACTGGACCACGGAGATCGGCTTGGCGATATAGGCCTCGCAGCCGCCCTCCCGGATCTTCTCCTCATCGCCCTTCATGGCGAAGGCGGTCACGGCGATGATGGGGATCGACTTCAGGTTGTCGTCCTCCTTGATCCACTTCGTGACCTCGAGTCCGGAGACTTCGGGCAACTGGATGTCCATCAGGATCAGGTCCGGCTTGTGCTGGCGCGCCAGTTTCAGCGCCTCCATGCCGTCCTTGGTCTGCAGGATGTTGTAGCCATGCGCCTGGATCAGGTCGTGGAAGAGCTTCATGTTGAGCTCGTTATCCTCGACGATCAGGATGGTCTTCTCCGCGGCGCGCTTGCGCTTTTCCTCGGGAGAGAGCTGCGGCTTGTCGTTCATGACCCCTTCACGAGCGCCCTGTCGGACGCTGCCCCCTTCCCTGGTCGCACGCACACAATGGTCCCGCCCGGCGCGGTGCCGTGCGATCACCCACAAAGTAAACCATGATAGTAAATGAAGTGTTGCTTTTCAAAGGGCCAGTTTACCGCCTGGAATGATCTAACTTGTTGAAAATTTGCGGTTTCAAGGGAAATCGCGGGTCGCCGCCCGATCCTGCTATTCTGGAGCGTCGGACGGCCGAACGAGACCCAGAGGCGGAAACGGATCGAGTCATGCAGCCGGCGGGCGGAACAGCCGAGCCTGGTTTCTGTCGGGATTGCGGGCGGGAGGTCGGCGCCGCCGAACGGCGCTGCCCCGACTGCCGCTCGACCCGGCTGCTCCGGCACCCGGAGCTGGCCGGCCTGTCGATCGCCCATATCGATTGCGACGCCTTCTATGCCGCGATCGAGAAGCGCGACGACCCGCGTCTCCGGGACAAGCCGCTGATCATCGGCGGCGGGCATCGCGGCGTGGTCTCGACCGCCTGCTACATCGCGCGGATGTCCGGCGTGCGCTCGGCCATGCCGATGTTCAAGGCGCGGAAGCTCTGCCCCGAGGCCGTGGTGCTGCCGCCCAACATGGCGAAATACCGCGAGGCCGGCGCGCAGGTGCGTGCGCTGATGCTCGATTACACGCCCTTGGTCGAGCCGCTCTCGATCGACGAGGCCTTCCTCGACCTCTCCGGCACCGAGAAGCTGCACCGGATGACCCCGGCGCGCAGCCTCAACCGGCTTTCCCAGGAGATCGAGCGCAAGGTCGGCATCACCGTCTCGATCGGCCTCAGCCATAACAAGTTCCTGGCCAAGATCGCCTCGGATCTCGACAAGCCGCGGGGCTTCGCCGTGATCGGCCGGGCCGAGACCATGGAGTTCCTGGCCTCGAAGCCGGTCTCGCTGATCTGGGGCGTCGGCAAGGTGATGCGTGAGCGCCTGGAAAAGGATGGCATCGCCACGATCGCCGCCTTGCAGCAGATGACCGAGCGCGACCTCGCGGGCCGCTACGGCCGGATGGGCGCGCATCTCTTCCATCTCGCCCGCGGCGAGGACCATCGCGCGGTCGATCCGGAAGGCGAGGCCAAGAGCATCTCGGCCGAGACCACGTTCGACATCGACATCGCCGATCCCGAAGCGCTGCTGACCGAGCTCTGGCCGCTCTGCGAGAAGGTCTCCGCGCGCCTGAAGCATGCCGAGCTCTCGGGCCATGTCGTGCACCTGAAGCTGAAGACCGCGGGGTTCAAGCTGGTCTCGCGGCAGATCCGCCTGCCGCATGCAACCCAGCTCGCCGAGACGCTCTATCGCACGGGAGAGATTCTGCTCCGCCGCGAGGCCAAAGGTCCCCCGGGCGGGGAGAAGTTCCGCCTGATCGGCATCGGCGCCGACGATCTGCACGGCGCGGAGGACGCGGACCCGATCGACCTCGCCGATCCCGGCGCCGACCAGCGCCGCAAGGTCGAGCGCGCGATGGACGCCGTGCGCAAGAAGCTCGGCGGCAAGGCGATCGTGAAGGGGCGAAGTCTGCGGGGGTAGTCCGATAGACCGAGCGACCCCTCACCCAACGCCGGCTAAGCTCGGCTTCGCCTCGCCAAGCCTCCGTAACCCTCTCCCTCAAGGGGAGAGGGCAAAGAGAAACTCAGAATCCATTTTCGTTGAAAAGGTTGTCCATAATCCCCCTCTCCCCTTGAGGGAGAGGGCCGGGGTGAGGGGGCGACGGGTCTATCCCACCAACACTCTTAAACTCAACACCCCGGCGTCGGCTGCAGCTTCAAGCTGTCCAACGTGGCGCGGATCTTCACGCCGCCCATGAAGTCGAAATCGAACAGGCCGACGATGCCGTTGTCGTAGAGCCGCATCGACTGCTCGTTGTCGGGGGTCGCGTCGGTGCTGTCGCCGATGAAATAGGCGAGGCCCACCGGATAGGAGGTGTGCCCGGCGAGATCGGGGAACTTCTTCCCCATCGCGTTCCAGTCCTTCTCGCCGCCGCCGATCAGCGCCGTCTCCTGCACCGCCTGGGTCGGGATCGTGCCGTCGAAGACTTCGGCGCCGACGAAGGTCTCGCCGGCCGCCGCCTTCTTCAGCACCAGGTCGGTCTGCGCGACCGGAAACAGGGTGCCGGCCGGCAGCTTGGCCTCGGCCTGCACCGGCAGGTCGGCGGTCACCGAGCCCTGGCCGCTGGAATCGATCCGCGCCTCGCCGCGGGTCTGGTTCGCCTGGTCGTCGTTCTCGCCGGTGCCGGTCTTGGTCATGAAGCGGAAGGCCTTGCCGTTCTTGGCCTCCCAGCTCACCTGCGAGATCTCGGCGGTGCGCGCGTCGCCGCTGTCGAAGGAGATGATCACCTTCATCTTCAGATCGGTGGCCCAGCCGTCGCAGGTATCCTTCATGTCATAGGTCATGACGCCGTCGGCGCCGGTGATGCTGCTATTGGCGTTGCCCGGCGCCAGGCTCAAGGCATAGGTCGCGTGATGCGCGACCAGATCGTCCGCCCGGCCCGGCATGCTCTGGGCGGCGAGCAGCGCCAGGCCTGCCCCCACCGAAACCGTCATCCGCAGCGGCTTGAAAATCGGCATGATCCTGACGCGTCCTGCTGTCGTTTGCGTGTCAATTCAAGCCGTTTCCAGGCAGTCCCGCAAGGCGCGAAACCGCGAGATTCCGCCCGTTCGCATATTCTGGGGAAGTTCGATGGCCGCGAAGCCGAAACTGCTCGTCACCCGCCGCCTGCCGCAAGCGGTCACCGACCGCCTGACGAAGGAATTCGACGCGGTCACCAATGCCGACGACCGCATCCTGTCGCCCGACGACATCATCGCCGGCGCCCAGGGCAAGGACGCCCTGCTGGTGACCCCGGCGGACAAGGTCAATGCGGCGCTGATCGAACGGCTGCCCGCCTCGGTCAAGATGATCGCCACCTTCTCCGTGGGCTACGAGCATATCGACCTCGCCGCCGCCAAGAAGCGCGGTCTGCCGGTCTCCAACACGCCCGACGTGCTGACCGATGCCACGGCCGATATCGCGCTGCTGCTGATGCTGGGCGCCGCACGCCGCGCCTATGAAGGCGAGCGCGCGGTGCGCGACGCGACCTGGAAGTCCTGGTCCACGACCTACATGCTGGGCGTCCACATGACCGGCAAGCGGCTCGGCATCTTCGGCATGGGCCGGATCGGCCAGGCGGTGGCCAAGCGGGCCCGTGCCTTCGACATGCAGATCCACTATTCCAACCGCCGCCGACTCCCGGCCGATCTCGAGCAGGGCGCAACCTTCCATGCCGATCCCGAGGCGATGCTGTCGCATTGCGACTTCCTGTCGATCAACGCGCCGGGCGGCGCGGAGACCTATCACTGGCTGAACGCGGCGCGCATCGCGAAGCTGCCCGACGGCGCCGTGGTGGTGAACACCGCGCGGGGCGCGCTGGTCGATGACGCGGCGCTGATCGCCGCGCTGAAGTCGGGCAAGCTCTTCGCCGCCGGGCTCGACGTGTTCGAGAACGAGCCGAATTTGAATCCGGCCTATCGCGACTTGCCGAACGT
>DASZYM010000084.1:0-13282 GCA_035545355.1 Dongiaceae bacterium | reverse complement strand
GCGCATCGGCATCGGCAGCCAGTGGCACCCGGGCAGCCTTGTATCATGGGCGATGACCGGGAAGGCGCCGTTGGGTGTCGTGAAGACGAGATAGTGCCGGGTGATCCGCGCCAGCTCGATGAAGGCCGCCGGATCGCGCTGCACGTGCTCCAGCACCTCGATGCAGAACGTCACGTCGCTTTCCCGATCGCCGAGCGTCGTCTCCTGCAGTGCGCCGACCCGCCAGTCGATCCGGCCGTCCAGGCCCAGCAGGTCGGCGATCCGCCGCGCCGCTTCGAGGCGCGCCGGCTCGTATTCGATGGCGACGACCCTGGCCGGCGTGAACATCGCCAGGGCCATCGCGAGCCAGCCGAAGCCGGTGCCGACATCGGTCAGGACATGGGCCGCCGTCAGCGGGCGGATGCGGATCTGGTCGGCGAAGGCGCGCTTGAAATAGTCCAGGGTCGCCGGCACGTCGAGGCCGACATACTGGCTGTCGCGGAAATAGGGGACCTCCCGAATGGCGGCCCGGGTGGCTTCGCTGAGGACGATCATCTGCGCCGGTTCGAACGCTGCCTTCGGGGCCGCCTCTCTAACACGGCGAAATTGCCTGTGAAATGCCCGTTTGCGCCGCCGCGTCGGAGCACCGGCTAAATCCCATATCAAATCAGTGGGTTAATGGCGGTTTACTCCGGACGGTTCCTGCGATATGACCCGGTTCCAAGCGGCGCGCAGGAATTGTCCATTTTGTCGAACCGTCAATCCACGATTTCCCATCTCCGCCGTCTGGAGGCGGAGAGCATCCACGTCATGCGCGAGGTCGCGGCCGAGTTCCGCAACCCGGTGATGCTGTATTCGATCGGCAAGGATTCGTCGGTCATGCTGCATCTCGCGATGAAGGCGTTCTATCCCTCGAAGCCGCCTTTCCCGCTGCTGCATGTCGACACGACCTGGAAATTCCGGGAGATGATCCGCTTCCGCGACGAGACGGCGAAGCGGCTCGGCCTCGACCTCATCGTCCATGTGAACGAAGAGGGCGTGAAGCGCGGCGTCAATCCGTTCGATTCCGGCGCCTCGGTCCATACCCATGTCATGAAGACCGAGGGCCTGAAGCAGGCGCTCGACAAGTACAAGTTCGACGCGGCCTTCGGCGGCGCGCGGCGCGACGAAGAGAAGTCGCGGGCCAAGGAGCGCATCTTCTCCTTCCGCAACGCCAACCATGCCTGGGATCCAAAGAACCAGCGGCCGGAGCTCTGGCGGGTCTACAACACGCGGATCAGGAAAGACGAGTCGATCCGGGTCTTCCCGCTCTCGAACTGGACCGAGCTCGACATCTGGCAATACATCCTCAAGGAACAGATCCCGATCGTCCCGCTCTATTTCGCCGCCGAGCGGCCGGTGGTCGCGCGCGACGGCGCGCTGATCATGGTCGATGACGACCGGATGAAGCTGCGGCCCGGCGAGCAGGCGGAGCAGCGGCTGGTGCGGTTCCGGACCCTGGGCTGCTATCCGCTGACAGGCGCCATCGAATCCTCGGCGGCGACCCTGGAGGAGATCGTGGCGGAGATGTTCACCGCGACCACCTCGGAGCGCCCGGGCCGCGTGATCGACCACGACGAGAGCGCCTCGATGGAGAAGAAGAAGCGCGAGGGTTACTTCTGATGAGCGCGCCCGAGAAGATCGAGGACCTGAAGACCTACCTCGCCGCGCAGGAGCAGAAGTCGCTGCTGCGGTTCCTCACCTGCGGCAGCGTCGATGACGGCAAGTCGACCCTGATCGGCCGGCTGCTCTACGACACCAAGCTGCTGTTCGAGGACCAGCTCGCCGCGTTGGAGAAGGATTCGAAGAAGCACGGCACCACCGGCGACGATATCGACTTCGCCCTGCTGGTGGACGGGCTCGAGGCCGAGCGCGAGCAGGGCATCACCATCGACGTCGCCTACCGCTTCTTCGCCACCGACAAGCGCAAGTTCATCGTCGCCGACACGCCGGGCCACGAGCAGTACACCCGCAACATGGCGACCGGCGCCTCGAACTCCGACCTCGCGGTGATCCTGATCGATGCCCGCAAGGGCGTGCTGACCCAGACCCGGCGGCATTCCTACATCGCCTCGCTGCTCGGCATCCGGCACGTGGTGCTGGCGGTCAACAAGATCGACCTCGTCGGCTTTTCCGAGCCGGTGTTCCGCGACATCGTCAAGGACTTCACCGCCTTTGCCGGCGGTCTCGGTTTCGCCAGCGTGATGCCGATCCCGCTCTCGGCGCGGTTCGGCGACAATGTGATCACGCGCAGCGCCAACACGCCGTGGTATGCCGGCCCGGCGCTGCTCGCGCATCTCGAGAGCATCGACGTCTCGACCGCCCTGGCGGAGAAGCCGTTCCGCATGCCGGTGCAATGGGTCAACCGGCCCAATCTCGATTTCCGCGGTTTCTCCGGCACCATCGTCAGCGGCAGGATCCGGCCGGGCGATGCGATCGCGGTCGCCCGTTCGGGCCGCACCAGCAGCGTGACCCGGATCGTGACCATGGACGGCGATGTCCGCGAAGCCGCGGCGGGCGAGGCGGTGACCCTGACGCTGGCCGACGAGATCGATGCGTCGCGCGGCGATGTCATCTGCGCGGCGGGTGCCAGGCCCGAGGTCAGCGATCAGTTCTCGGCCAATCTGCTCTGGATGGCGGAGGAGGAGATGCTCCCCGGCCGTCCCTACATGCTGAAGATCGGCGCCGCGACCATTCCGGCGCAGGTCACCGATCTCAAATACAAGACCGACGTCAACACGCTCTCCCATGCGGCCGGCAAGACGCTGCATCTGAACGAGGTCGGCTTCGCCAACCTGTCGCTGAGCCAGCCGATCGCCTTCGATCCCTATCGCGAGAACCGGGATACCGGAGGCTTCATCCTGATCGACCGGTTCAGCAATGCGACGGTCGGCGCGGGGATGATCGATTTCGGCCTGCGGCGCGCGACCAACGTGCACTGGCAGGCGCTCGACGTCAGCAAGGATGCGCGCGCCTCGCTCAAGGGCCAGAAGCCGGCCGTCCTCTGGTTCACCGGCCTCTCGGGCTCCGGCAAGTCCACCATCGCCAACCTGGTCGAGCGGGCGCTCCATGCCGAGGGCAAGCACACCTACATGCTGGACGGCGACAATGTGCGGCACGGCCTCAACCGCGATCTCGGCTTCACCGATGCCGATCGGGTCGAGAATATCCGCCGCGTGGCCGAGACGGCCAAGCTGTTCGTCGATGCGGGGCTGATCGTGCTGGTCTCCTTCATCTCGCCGTTCCGCTCCGAGCGGCGGATGGCGCGCGAGCTGCTGCAGCCCGGCGAGTTCGTCGAGGTCTTCGTCGATACGCCGATCGATGTCTGCATCCAGCGCGACCCCAAGGGCCTCTACAAGAAGGCGCAGTCCGGTGCGATCAAGCATTTCACCGGCATCGACAGTCCCTATGAAACGCCGGAGGATCCCGAGTTGACCTTGAAGACCGTCGAAGGCGACGCGACCATGCATGCCTCGGCCATCCTCGCCTACTTGCGCAGCGGCGGGTACCTGTGAGCCGGTCGCGGGGGCACCGCGCCGGCGCGCCGGCGCGCGGGCTCGTCGAGAAGCTCCAGCAGCGCATCGCGCGGCGCACCGCGAAGGTCGGCATCGTCGGCCTCGGCTATGTCGGACTGCCGCTCGCCTGTCTGTTCGCGGAGAAGGGCTTTCCGGTCACAGGCTTCGACGTCGATCCGAAGAAGATCGGCAGCCTCAACGCCGGCAGGAGCTACATCAAGCACATCGCCGGCAAGCGGGTCGGAGCCCTGGTCCGGGCCGGTCGCCTGACCGGCTCCGGCGAGTTCCGCGATTTGCGCAAGATGGACGCGGTCATCATCTGCGTGCCGACGCCGCTGACCAGGTTCCGCGAACCGGACATGCGCTTCGTGGTCGCGACCGCGGAGACGGTGGCGAGCATGCTCCGGCGCGGCCAGCTCGTGGTGCTGGAATCGAGCACCTATCCCGGCACGACCACCGAGCTGGTGAAGCCGATCCTGGAGCGTGGCGGACTCAAATCGGGCCGCGACTTCCTGCTCGCCTACTCGCCGGAGCGCGAGGATCCCGGCAACGAAACCTACGGCACGGCCTCGATCCCCAAGGTGATCGGCGGCGACGGCCCGGCGGCCCTCGATATCGCAAAGAAGCTCTATGACGGCGCGGTGGTCAAGACCGTGCCCGTCAGCTCGCCGGAGACCGCCGAGGCGATCAAGCTCACCGAGAACATCTTCCGCGCCGTCAACATCGCCATGGTGAACGAGCTCAAGGTGATCTTCGACGCCATGGGCATCGACGTCTGGGAGGTGATCGAGGCGGCCAAGACCAAGCCGTTCGGCTACATGCCGTTCTATCCGGGGCCGGGTCTCGGCGGGCATTGCATCCCGATCGATCCCTTCTATCTCACCTGGAAGGCGCGGGCGCACAACATCAACACGCGCTTCATCGAGCTTGCCGGCGAGATCAACACGCAGATGCCGCGTTACGTGGTGACGCGTCTGACCGAGGCCTTGAGCCGGCGTTCCGGCAAGGCGCTGCGCGGGTCGAAGATCCTGATGCTGGGGCTCGCCTACAAGAAGAACATCGACGACATGCGGGAGAGCCCGGCCCTGACGCTGATCGAGATGCTCGAGGAACTGGGTGCGGTCGTCTCCTACCACGATCCCTATATCGCGCGGATCAAGCCGTCGCGGGAGCACGGCGCCCTGACCGACCGTCGCTCGGTGCCGCTCACGCCCGCGCGCATCGCCGCCGCTGATGCGGTGCTGATCGTCACCGATCACGACCGCATCGACTATCGCGATGTCGCCCGTCATGCGAAACTGGTGGTCGATACGCGCAACGCGCTGGCCCGCGCCGGCGTCGCCGGCGGGAAGATCGTCAAGGCCTAGCGGACGAGCGTCCGAGGCGCAGGCGCTCAGAAGGCGTTGAGGCCGGAGACGCAGACGACCGCGGTGCGGCAGAGGATCTTGATATCCAGCCAGAGCGACCAATGATCGATGTAATAGAGGTCGAGGTCGATGCGCGCCTTCAGCTGGTCGGGAGTGTCGACGGCGCCGCGATAGCCGTTGACCTGGGCCAGGCCGGTGATGCCGGGCTTCACGCGGTGCCGGAAGCTGTATTCGGAAACGATCTCGAAATGCCGCTTGTCGCCGATCAGCATGTGCGGTGAGTGCGGCCGCGGTCCGACCAGGGACATCTCGCCGCGCAGCACGTTGAAGAGCTGCGGCAGCTCGTCGAGGCTGGTCTTGCGCAGGATCGCGCCGATGCGCGTCACCCGCGGATCGTTGCGCTTGGTCTGGTTGGCGCCCGCGGGATCGCCGCGATCGCAGTACATGGTGCGAAACTTGTAGACGTCGAAGAGCCGGTCACCCAGGCCCTGACGCCGCTGCCGGAACAGGATCGGTCCGTCGCTGTCCAGCCGGATCAGCAGGGCGATGCCGAGCATCAGCGGCGAAATGGCGATCAATGCGGTCGCCGCGGCCACCACGTCGATCCCGGCTTTCAGGATGCGCTGCGGCTCGCGGATCGGCCGGTTCGCCAGCGAGAGCAGCTTCAGGCCGGCGACTTCCGACGTCTCCTGCTCGGCCGAATTGAAGCCCATGAGATCGGGCGCCAGCACGATATCGACCGGCAACCGGCGGAGCATGCGCAGCAGGTACAGCAGGCGCGCCTCGGCGGAATGCGGCAGGGCGATCACGATCTTGTCGAAAGCCGCGGATTTGTAGAGCTCGATGAGATCGGCGGTGTTGCCGCGGATCTTGTGGGCGACGCTCGAGGAGACCGTACGCCGGCTGTCGCGGTCGTCGAACACGCCGATGATCTCGAACAGGCCCGGGGCGGTCAGCTCGATCCAGCGAATGAGGCGCGCGGCGGATTCGCCCGATCCGACGACGGCGATCCGGCGCGGGGTGAACAAGGTGCGCGCGAGGCGCGGCCGCGCCGCGTGGAACACGCCGTGCGCGGCCGTCACGGTGAGCACCGCAAGCAGCTCGAAGGCGAACAGCCAGTTGATGAAATCGTGGACCGCCGCGTCGCTGCTCTTCGCCAGCGGCAGGCTGATGACCAGCGGGATCAAGGCCGGCAGCCCGGCGCTGACGACGACCTTCGCCATGTTCGGCAGTGCGGCCGCATGCAGCAGGACGAGCGGGTCGTGGGTCTTGAAGGCCCGGCAGCACGCCGTGAAGATGACCAGGGTGAGCGCCAAAGTGGTGAGCGCCATCAGCTTGAACATGTCGGATGGCTGTGGGTCGAGCCGGATCCATGCCGCGGCGCCGGAGCCGACATAGAGCACGACATCGATGATCAAGCTGAGATAAGCGAGCTGTTGCGGCTGAATACGAGCGGCAGTGCTCGTCTCTGTCGGGGACGAAGAAAGCGGCGGCAAGACACCGACCTTCTTGAACGGACTACGCATGTCCATGAATCAGCCGTCCCAATGCCTGCCCTGATTTTGAAAAACGCGCCCGAGACCCCCGGTTGCGCGCCCGTGACGATGTTCCCAGAAGATTAGGACATTATTTGGAAAATGCTGTTTAAATCCGCTGATCTCCTACCACCATGTTGTGATTAACTATATAATTCAATCGCGTGGCAGGAAGCGCCGGCGCAGTGAAATGCCCTCCGTCGGCGACCGTCTGAGCGCCGCCGCGCGCCCCAACGCCAGGGGCCGGCTGTTGCCCACGATCGACGGCCATCCGGTGGTGAGGTCGGGATGGAGCTGCGGTGGCGGTGACGGGACCGGGAGCGATGGTTCCTCGGCATGGTCCGTCACCGGATGTGCCGCCGCAGGTTCCGGCCGGACGATGTCCGCCGCGGCCTGATCCTCGAAGAACAATTCCGTCGGGAAGAATTCCGAGGGGAGCGGCTCGGTCTCGCGGAGACGAAAATCGTCCGCGATGGACGGCGCCGATGTAATGGATTTGTCTTCCTGGCGCGCGACGGCGGCCGGTTCGGCCTCCGCCGGTTCCGGCATGGCGGCGGCGTCAACGTCAACCGGCGTCAGCATTGCCAGCGAACCGAAGCCCGCGGCCTGTCCTTCCGAGACGACGTCGGCAATCACGTCATGGTCGATGACATCGCGTCCCCGGCCGAAGGCATAGACCAGCGCCATATCGCAAATCGCGTTGATCAGCCGCGGCACGCCGCCCGAGGCGATGCTCACCGCGTGGAGGGCGCGATCCGTGAAGATCTCATGCTCCGCCCCGGCGATCGCCAGCCGGGCGCGGACGTAATGCGGCACTTCCTCCCGCGCCAAGGGGCCGGCCAGGCAGATCTGCGGCGTGCGGGCGCCGGCGGCAAGGCCGGGATCGCGCATCGTCTGGAGCAGGCGGGGCGCGCCCACCAGCGCGACCTGCAGCAGGCAATCGCCCTCGACATTGAGCGCGAGGTATTCGAACAGCCCGACGAGGGCCTCGACGGTCAGGTTCTGCGCCTCATCGACCAGGAGCAGGCATCGCCGGCCGGCACCGAATTCCGAGACGAGGTAGAGAGCGAGCATTTCGCGGAGTTCGGCATCGCTGTGTGCCGTCGTCTCCACGCCGAAGCTCAGCAGCGCCCACCGGGTCAGGTCGCGTATGGCGGGGTGCGGATTCGTGATGACGCCCGTGGTGACCGCCTCGCCCATACGGCGAAGCAACGCCCGGGCCAGCATCGTCTTCCCGCATCCCGCTTCTCCGGTGACGACCAGGAGCGGCTGCTGCGTTTCCAGCCCGTCGCAGAGGGCGCGGAGCGCCGCCGCATGCGGCTCGCTCTCGACAAAGAAATCCGGGTCCGGCCGATCGGCGAAGGGTCGCGCGCTCAGGCCAAAAAATGGCTCGTACATTGCCCGTTTGCCCCTTGGGCAGTTCGGCAGCGCCGCTTCCGGGAGTATCGCCATGGCGGCGCCCAGGGCAAGGCAAGAACCGCGCATTCGCACACCATGATCTATCTTTTATGGTTAATGGTGAGCGACCCACTCGGCCCAGCCTGACCCGCGAAAAAGCCTTGAGTCCCAGGCACTTCGCCTCTGCGGTTCCGGATCGATCCAAATCGTCGGAAATGCCCGCCGATTTCCCCTCGAATTCAATACAATAAAAGTCAGGATAAAGTTTCGGTTTATCCAGCAAAAAATCCAATGTTTTCAAGTCAATAAAGTAGTAACGGGTTGGCGTTAAGTATAGTTGCCATCGAACACGGGCACCGGGCGGTTCCGGGCCGAAACAGCGGAATTTTAACAAATGGCAACGCTCTACATCTCCCCGACAGGGTCTGGTCTGAAGGACGGATCCTCTGCAGCCAATGCAGGAACGCTCGCCAACCTGAACGGCTTCATCAACGCCGCGGGCCCCGGCGGCCAGGTGCTCCTGCTGGCCGACCAGGGTGCCTATCAGCAGAACTCCTATGTCGGCATCAGCCATGGCGGCACGGATGCGGCGCCGGTCACCATTCGCGGCGTGGACAGCGCGGGCGACCCGATGCCTGCGGACATCGTCGGCTCGCGCGCCAGCGACTGGTCTCCGGGACAGCCCGAGGGCAGCGAGCTGTTCCGGCTGCTCAGCGGCGCCAACAACCTCAATTTCCAGGATCTCTCGATCAGCAACGTGGGCAACGGCGCGTTTCGGGCCGGCGCCGACATCTCCAATGTCTCCATCTCGAATGTCGACGCGCATAACGTGACGCGCTTCTTCGAGGACTATGTCTCGGGAACCGCCAAGACCGCTTCGGTCACCGGCCTGACGATCGAGAACGTGAATGTCGACGGCTATTCGCGCGGCACGATCGACCTCGGCTACAACAGCAGCAACATCACCATCCAGAACGTCGTCGGCGACAGCAAGGGCCAGAACGGCGGCCTGTTCATCACCGGCGTCGAGCTCAGCGGCACGGTGCACGACGTGACGCTCCAGTCGGTCACGATGATGAACAACCACGGCAACGGGAGCCAGGCGGAATACTGGAACGGGGACGGCTTCGCGACCGAGGCGGGGGTCTACAACATCACCTTCAAGGACACCGTTTCGTCCGGAAATACCGACGCCGGCTACGACCTCAAATCCAGCAACACGACCCTCATCAACACGGTTGCGGACGGCAACAACGAGAACTATCGGCTCTGGAGCACCTCGATCACCATCACCAACGGCGTGAGCCTCGATCCGACGCATAGCGGCGGCATCGGCGCGACCTCGCATCTCTGGATGGCGGACGGTGCGGTGGCGACGCTCGACAACTTCACGTTCTCGGATGCCGGCGCGCCGACGACCCTCTTCAACCTGACGCAGACCGACTCCACGCTCTATCTGGTCGATACGGAGATTCCCAACGTCTATATGCCGCTGATCAGGCTCTATGACGGCTCCGTCGTGCAAGTGATGGAGGACGGCGTGCCGGTCCTTCTCGGCGCCGCCCCGCCGGTCACCCCGGTCGACCATGCTCCCACGGACATCACCATGACCGGCGGCGTGGTCCAGGAGAATTCCGACGCCGGCACCGTGGTGGCGACGTTGGCGGCGGTCGACTCCGATGCCGGCGACACCCAAAGCTTTGCGCTGACCGGCGGCGCGACGGACAAGTTCGAGATCGTCGGCAACCAGATCGTGGTGAAGCAGGGCGCCGTCATCGACTACGAGCAGCAGCACAGCTATGCGCTGACGGTCACCGCGACGGATCACGGCGGCCTCTACGTCAGCAAAGACCTGCAGATCAACGTCACCGATGTCGTGGAGACCGGAACCTCCAAGAACGACCTGATGACCGGCGGCCTCGGCGCGGATCATCTCGCCGGCGGTGCGGGAGACGACACCTATACCGTGAACAACGTCGGCGATGTGGTCACCGAGCTGGCCAACCAGGGCACCGACACGGTCGAGACCAGCCTCAGCAGCTACGCGCTCGGCGCCAACCTCGAGAACCTGACCTATACCGGTACGGGGGATTTCAACGGCGCGGGCACGAGCTATGCGAACGTCATCAACGGCGGCGCCGGCGACGACATCCTGCACGGCAACAACGGCAACGACACGATCTATGGCGGCGCCGGCACGGATGCGATCTACGGCGACAGCGACAATGACAGACTGCACGGCGGCGACGGAGACGATCAGATCTTCGGCGGCGGCGATACGGACTCGCTGTGGGGCGACGGCGGCAACGATCACCTGGAAGGCGGCAAGGGCTCCGACACCATCTATGGCGGCGACGGCAACGACTACATCGACGGCGGCGCCGACGCTGACAAGATGTACGGCGGCACCGGCGACGACACCTATGTCGTCGATAACGTCAACGACGTCGTGGTCGAGAATGCCAACGAGGGCACCGACACGGTCATGAGCAGCATCTCCCACACCCTGGCCGACAACGTCGAGAACCTGATCCTGACCGGCACCGCCGCGATCAACGGCACCGGCAATTCGCTCGACAACGTCCTCGTGGGGAATGACGGGAACAACACGCTGTCAGGCGGTGCGGGCAACGACACGCTCGACGGCGGCAAGGGCAAGGACATCCTGATCGGCGGCGCCGGCGACGATACCTACCTGTTCGGCCGCGGCTCGGGCCAGGATACGATCGACAACAGCCACACCGACAGCGGCAAGGACGTGCTGGAGTTCAAGGACGGGGTCAACGCGCTCGACCTCTGGTTCCACCAGGACGGCGGCGACCTGGTGATCAATGTGGTCGGCACCGCCGATTCCGCCCGCCTCGTCGGGTGGTATGGCGATGCCAGCCACCAGCTCGATCATTTCGAGCTCGCCGACGGCGCCCATCTCGATGCCGGCTCGGTCCAGCAAATGGTCGATGCGATGGCGCATGCCGCTGCCGCCGCCCCCACCAGTCTCAATAATCTGACGGCGGACCAGCACGAGGCCGTCGTCAGCGCCGTGGCGGCCAGTTGGCACTGAGTTCTGCCGCCGAGGCGATCGGCCGCGCCGCGCCGACCCATCCTGGATGGGCGGGGCGGCGCCGGTGCCGGCGTTGCTGCAACCTGTTGATAATTATGGTCTGATTCCGGTCGTATGCTTGATGCGAGCTGCCGGAGGAATTCCGGCCTGAGGGCTCTGGCCGACGGGCGCAAGAAAGCTAACCGCGCCTCCAAGCTGTTAATTCGTTGGCGGTCCGGATAACAAAGTTTAAAGTATTTTTTTGCGACACAATTGACCGTTCTGCGTTGTTACTCCGCTGGACGGTCTTTAGGGGAAGAACTGATGAGAGGCTTCTTTGCGTTCTTAACGATAATTGTCGCCAACGCCCTGCTCATCCTCCCGGCGGCGGCTCAGGACGGGGCCTACCGGATCAACGGCGGCGATACCTTGCATATCTCCGTCTATGGCGAACAGGCGCTGGACCGCGATGTCGCGGTCGAGCCCGATGGCGGCATCGCCTTCCCGCTGGTCGGGAACATGAACGCCCAGGGCTTGAGCCTGCAAGAGCTGCAGCACAAGATCGCCGACGCGTTGCGCAGCGGAAACATGCTGCCCAACGTCACGGATGCGGAGGTGACCGTCTCGCTGGTGAAGAGCAGCGGCAACTCCTTCTCCGTCATCGGTCAGGTGAAGCAGCCCGGGACCTTCGTGACCGACACGAAGGTGGATGTCATGCAGGCGCTCAGCTTGGCCGGCGGACTGACGCCGTTTGCGAGCAAGAGCCGCATTATCGTCCTGAGGCGCGATCAGGGCGGCAAGCAGACGAAGATTCCGTTCGACTACTCGGCGGTCGAGGACGGAAACAAGCTCGACTCAAACGTCGTGCTGCAAGGCGGCGACGTCGTGGTGGTCCCGGAGGCGGGCCTCTAAAAGCTTCAGGCCGGCCGGCCCGGCCTCAGTTCAGGCTCGTCGCCAGCGCCTTCGCTTCGTCCAGCCCGCGGTAATCCGGGCTGCCGGAGACGGCCTTGGCGACAGCCTCCTTCGCCTTGACCGGCAGGCCCTTTCCTTTGAGCGCCATGGCGTAGTGGAACGCGATCTGCTGGTTGGTCGGGGCCAGGGACGACGCCCTGGCCAGCAGGATCGTGGCGTCCTCGAAGTTGCCTTGCCGCACCAGCACCCAACCGAGCGTATCCACCAGCAGCGGATCAGATGAGTTGCGGAACTGCTCGGCCAACTGCCGGGCGCGGTCGAGCTGCTTGTCGTCGGAGGAAAAGGCGTCCGCGATCAGGGCGGCGAGATTGTTCGCGGCCACCGTATTGTTCGGCGACTTCTCGAGGATGGCTTCATAGAGCTTCCGCGCCGCGTCCAGGTCTCCGGCCGAATCATGGGAGATGGCCGCAAAGGTCAGGACCCGCTCGTCGGCCGGGAACTTCTGGCTCGCAGTGTCCAGAATGCCGACCGCGTCTTGCGGCCGCCGTTCGGCGGTGAAGAGCTGCGCGAGCTCGATGTAGCTTTCGCTCTCATCGGGATGCTGATCGATGACCTGGCGAAGCAAGTGCTCGGCGTCGGCGGTATTGCCTTTCTGCATATAGAGCGAGGCAAGGAGCCGCTCGGAAACCGTATCGTCGGCCTGCTTGCCGACGCGGTCGGACAGGAGCGAGATCGCGTCGTTCATCCGGCCGCCCTTCACATAGGCGGAGACCAGCACCGGCGCGACGGAGGCGAACGGCTCGCCGGCGCTTTCGGCCTTGTTCAGCTCGTCGATGGCACCGGAATAGTCGGCGCGCGCCAGCGCGGTCTCGCCGAGGATGCGGTGCGCCGCGCCGCCGAACTTCGGGTCTTTCGCCAGCGCCGTTGCGATCACCTCGGCCTTGTCGGGCTGGCCGATGCGGACCAGATAATCGGCCTTCTGCACCGCCAGCTCCGTGGCATCCGGCCGCAGCGCCATCGCGGCGTCGAGCTGCTCCAGCGCGGCGTTCGGCGCTTTCGAAGCCAGCAGGCTCGCCAGGCGGAGGCGGACGCCGACATCCGTCGGCGCAAGGCGCTCCAGCCGGCGCAGGGTATCGGTCGCGAGGTCGATGTCCCCCGTCGCGGTATAGGCCTGGGACAACAGGCCGAGGGCCGCGATGGAGTTGACGTCGGTGTTCAGGACGGTCCGCGCATCGGCAATGGCGTTATCGAACTGCTTGTTCTTCAGCGACACCGCCCCGCGCAGCAGGATGGCCGACTCGTTTCCGGCATCCTGCGTGATGACATCGTTCAACTGGCTGAGCGCCGTCTTCTCGGCGCCTTGCAGCAGAGTGATGCGGGCGAGCTCGACCTGGGTCTGCAGCTTGTCGTCCACCGCGGTCGCGCTCTGCTGGAATTTCGTCAGCAGGGTCCGCGCATCCGCGAGCTTTCCCGCCTTGATGTAGAGCTGCTCCAGCA
>DASZYM010000083.1:0-5916 GCA_035545355.1 Dongiaceae bacterium | reverse complement strand
CTCCCAGAAGCCCGCGACCTGCGGGATATGCGTCTTGCGGCACTTGCCGAGATAGGAGCCGTCGGCATCGATCACGGCGGCCGTGTTGTAATAGACCCCGGTCATCGCCTCCTCGTAGATCGGCACGACGATGACCATCTGGTGCTTCTTCGCCAGGTCCTGCATCAGCGTGATGGTCGGGCCGTCGGGGAAGCGCTCGGCGGCGGCGTACCATTTGGCGTCCTGGCTCGGACAGAAATAGGGCTGGGTGAAGACCTCCTGGAAGCAGAGGACCTGCACGCCTTGCTTGCCCGCCTCCTCGATCAGCGGCACATGCGCGTCGAGCATCGCCTTGCGGATCTGCTCCGGCGATTGGTCGGTCGAGGCTTTCAAGCCCATCTGGATCAGTCCGCCACGCACTTTGCTCATGTCTGCTCCCCGTTTCCGGCGTGTTTCCGGAAGCTTGGCGCGAACGGCGGGGCAGGGCAATGGGCTTGCGGCGGGCTGACGCATCGCCCATCTAACGCTCATGCCCCTGGATTCACTCGACACCCCCGAAGAGCTCCTCGACCCCTATTCGGCCCGCGTCTCGCATGCCTTCGAGACCGTCGGCCCGGCGGTCGTGCACATCCTCGCGCAAGGCCAGCGCGGCGGCGGCACCGGCTCCGGCGTCATCTTCGCGCCGGACGGCTATCTGCTGACCAACTCCCATGTCGTCTCCGGCGCCACCAAGCTCAGCGGCAGCCTCTCCGACGGCCGCAGCTTCGATGCGACCCTGATCGGCGACGATCCGGCGACCGACCTCGCCGTGCTGCGGCTGCAGGGCGCGGATTTCCCGCATGCGCAGTTCGGCAGCTCGGGCAAGCTCCGGGTCGGCCAGCTCGTGGTCGCGATCGGCAATCCCCTGGGCTTCCAGGCGACGGTCACCGCCGGCATCGTCAGCGCGCTCGGCCGCAGCCTGCGCTCGCCGGCGGGACGGCTGATCCAGTCGGTGATCCAGACCGACGCGCCGCTCAATCCCGGCAATTCCGGCGGCGCTTTGGTCGATGGCAACGGCAAGGTGGTCGGCATCAACACGGCGATGATCGGCCGGGCGCAGGGCCTCTGCTTTGCGATCGGCATCGACACCGCGGCCGACGTCACCATGCGCCTGATGCGCGACGGTCGGGTGCGGCGCTCGCGTCTCGGCCTCTCGGCGCAGACCATCATGCTCGATCCCCGCGCCGCGCGGCGGCTGAAGCGCGTGGTGAATTCCGCGGTGCAGATCATGGAGGTGATGCCGAACAGCCCCGCGGCCAAAGCCGGCATCGCCAAGGGCGACGTGCTGCTCGCATTCGCCGGCGAGGATGTCGCGACCGTCGACGACCTGCACCGCCTCCTGACCGCCGAGATCGCCGAGCACAGCCAGCCGATCAAGGTCCTGCGCAGCGGCGGCTTCAAGGACTTCACGGTCTATCCGGAGATCGAAGCGTAGCGCCTAGTGGCAGCATCGTGTCTGGCTCGCCAACGCTCGTCATGTGTGGAAGCGCGATGATTCTTTGGGGCTGAACTCGTTGCATCCGCTCCGCCCCAAGATGGGGCGGTAAGGTGGGGTTGATGCAGCCGGAGCGTCCAAGAGCCAGTGCTCCGATGCGCGAGCGAAATGGCGTTTGGCACTCACCCGAACGTCTCGATCAACCCGTGCAGGCGCTCGCAGGACGCGACCAGGCGCTTGCCGGGCGCGGTCGTGACGCCGAGCAGTAATCCGGAGCGGCGCGATGCCGTGTCGCCATACCAGGATGAGAGCGGCGACGGCGCCAGGCCGAAGGCCGCCGCCTCGCGGGTGATCCGCAGATCGCGCGCGCCGTCCGGCAGCGCGATCAGCATGGAAAGCCCGGCCGGGCGGATCTTCAGCCCATAGGTCTCCAGGCACGCTTTCAGCGCATCGCGTCGCAATGCATAGACTCGCTTCATCTTGCGCAGGTGGCGCATGTAATGGCCGTCGCGCAGGAATTCGGCGGTCGCGAGCTGCACCGCCGGTCCCGGCGCGGGTGCGAGGCAGCTCGCCGCCTCGGCGAAGCGCGCGGTCAGCGGCGGCGGCACGACCGCAAATCCCAGCCGCAAGGTCGGGCTGATCGTCTTGCTGAACGAGCCGATATGGATGACCCGCCCGGCACGGTCGAGCGAGGCCAAGGCCGGCGCGGCGCGGCCGCGCAGTTGCAGCTCGCCGAGATAATCGTCCTCGATGATCCAGGCCCCGGTCCGCGCCGCCCATTCGATCAGGCCCAGCCGGCGGGCCAGCGGAAGGGTCGGGCCGAACGGCGCCTGCTGCCCCGGCGTGACGACGGCCAGTGCCGCGTCCGGCGCGTGCCGGCGACCGTGATCGACGTCGATCCCCTCGTCATCGACCGGCACCGGGATGGTCGTGATCTGCGCGATCTGCAGCGCGCCCCGGGTCAGCGGGAAGCCGGGCTCTTCCATCCAGGCCGACCGGCCTTCCAGCCGCAGCACGCGCAGCACCAGGCCCAGCGCGCCGGTGAAGCCGGCGGTGACGAAGATCTGCGACGGCCGGCACTCGATCGCGCGCGCGATCGCAAGATGCGCCGCGATCTCCCGCCGGAGCTCGCTCTCGCCGCGCGGATCGGGATGGATTGCGGGGGCGCTGGTCTCGGCGCGGGCCGTGCGCGCCCTGATCCGCGCGAAGAGCTTCACCGGAAAGGAATCGGCGGCCGGCACGCCCATCTGGAAGATGCCGGACCCCGACGAGAAGTCGCGATACATCTCCGGCAGCGCATGCTCGGGATCGCTGCCTTCGGCCGCGGCGCCGATATGAGCCGGGCGATCGGCGATCCGCGTCCCGCCGCTGCGCGAGGAGATGATGAGCTGGGCGTCCAGCAACCGCTCATAGGCCGCGCGCACCGTCCCGCGCGCGACGCCGAGCTGCGCCGCCAGATCCCGCCACGACGGCAGGCGCGCCCCGGGGATCAGCACTCCGGCGCGGATCGCGGCCTCGATGCCCTTGCGGATCTGCTCCGCCAGCGGGGTCTTGGTCGATCGGTCGAGCTTGAGGTCCAGGGGCGCGGTCATGCCCCGTGGTACACTAATTCCGACCATTTCTGGTGCTTTTAATAGGTCCGGCGCGGCTGCATCTCTGCGGGAGACAGCGATCCCAATCCCGCAAGGAGCCGGTCCCGTGAGTATCCGCATCGACTACACCAAGGTGGCCCCCGCCGGCATCAAGGCGCTCGGCGGCGTCTATGGCTATATCCTGCAATCCGGCCTCGGCGAGGCGCTGGTCGATCTGGTCTATCTCCGGGTCTCGCAGATCAACGGCTGCGCCTATTGCCTCGATCTCCACACCCGCGACCTCGTGAAGCGCGGCGTCAAATCGGAAAAGCTGGCGCTGGTTCAGGCTTGGCGCGAGGCCGGCGCCGTGTTCGACGCCCGCGAGCGCGCCGCCCTGGCCTGGGCCGAGACGGTGACCCTGGTCGCCGAGACCGCGATTCCCGATGCGGAGTTTCAGGCGGTGTCCTCGGCGTTCGGCGAGAAGGAGATCGTGGACCTGACCATCGCCATCGGCCTGATGAATACCTACAACCGCATCGCGATCGGCTTCCGCCGTCCGCCCGAGGCCGCGCTCGCGGCGGCCGCCTGAACCTGGGAGCGTAATCATGTCCAATCGTTCTGCGCTGCCGCCGGGAATCGTCATCCGCCATGCGGCGAGCGGCGATGAGCTGAGCGCCTGCTTCCCGGTGATCGCACAGCTCCGCCCCTATCTCAGGGACGCGGCCGACTGGGTCGCGCGCGCATCGGCCATGGCTCCCGCCGGATACCGCGTGCTTGCGGTCTGGGAAGGAGAGCGCGTTTCGGCTCTCGCCGGATATCGGGTGACGGAGAACCTGATCCACGGCCGTTTCCTTTACGTCGATGATCTGGTGGCGACGGCCGATCGCCGCGGCTCCGGTCTCGGCGCCGCTCTGTTGCAGGAGCTCTCGATCGTCGGCGTCGGGGAAAATTGCCGGCGCCTCGTGCTCGATACGGCGGCGACCAACACCAATGCCCAGCGCTTCTACAAGCGCGAAGGCCTGGTCGATTCCGCCATCGGCTTCATGAAACCTCTGGAGCAGCTTGCATGAACATCCTCCACATCGACTGCAGCCCGAGGCCGCAATCGCATAGCCGGCAGCTTTCGGCGGCGATCGTCGAGCGGCTCCGCGACGCCGAGCCCGGCGCGGAGGTCACGCGCCGCGACCTCGGCCTCGAGCCGATCCCGCATACCGAGCCTGCCTATGCCGCGGCGCTCTCCTCGCCGGCGGCGCTCGCGGCGGGGGCGGCGGGTGATACGATGCGCCTCTCGGACGTGTTGATCGCCGAGCTCGAGGCGTCGGACATCGTCGTCATCGGCACGCCGATGAACAACTTCACCGTGCCTTCGGTCCTGAAGGCCTGGATCGACCAGATCGTGCGGATCGGCCGGACCTTCACGTCCTTGCCCAGCGGCAAGGTCGGGTTGCTGCGCGACCGACCGGTTCTCGTCGGCATTGCGTCGGGGGGCGTCTTCAGCGGCGATCGGGCAAACCAGCCCGATTTCCTCACCCCCTATCTCTCGGCCGCTTTGGGCTGCGTCGGACTGAAGACGCTCCATTTCCTCCCGCTGCAGGCCACGGCCTTCCTGGATCAGGCGCAGGCGGCGATGGCGCGAGCCCGCCTTCTCGCGACTCTCGATGAGCTGCCCTGTGTTGAATTCAGCACGGCGCGCGCCTTAATGTGAAACGCGCGCATCGCCAAATTGTGGGCGCGCTGAGAATGAAGTAGACTCTGTCTTCCCGTCGTGATGCCGACTTAGACGGGGGCTAGACGGAATCGAAAAAGCGTTCGCCGCGCGCGCAAGCGACATTTCGCCTTCATCGTCAGGGCCTTGGCCGACCTTTACGGCCCCGAAAAACGCCGTCCGCCGTATAAGGCCGGCGCCTACTTACCGGCGCCTGCGGTCAGGCCCTTGATGATGTAACGCTCGAGCACCACGCCGATGATGACCAGCGGCGCGATGGCGGCGGTGGAGAGGGCGGCCATCGACCACCAGTTGATGCCCTGGGAGCCGGTCTGGCTCGCGACCATCACCGGCAAGGTCTTCGCATCGGAGCTGGTGAGCAGCGCGGCGAAGAAATATTCGTTCCAGCAGAGGATCAGCGAGAGGATGAAGGCCGCGACCATGCCGGGCAAGGCGATCGGCAGCACGATCCGCGTGAACACGCCCCAGACCGAGAGTCCGTCGACCAGCGCCGCCTCGTCGAGCTCGATCGGGATCGTGTCGAACTGGTCGCGCATGATCCAGATGACGATCGGCAGCACGCTCAGCGTGTAGAGCAGGATCAGCCCCGGCCGGGTGTCGAGCAGCGCCATCTCCTTGTAGAGCACCAGGAAGGGGAGGGCGAGCACGACCGGCGGCAGGATGAGCTGCGAGAGAAAGAAGAACGAGATGTCCTTGTTCTTCATCCAGAGGAATTTGTATTGGAAGCGCGAGAGCCCATAGGCCGCCAGCGAGCCGATGATCACGGCGAGGATCGAGGCGCCGCCCGCGGCATAAACGCTGTTCATGAAGCGGCCGACGAACTCGTCGCGCACCGTCGAGGTGCTGCCGATCGTGTCCGGCGAGAGGCCGAGCGAGCGCCAGCCCTTCCAGTCCGGCTGGAAATCCATCCAGGGAACGAGATGGCCGTGGGTCACATCGACCGCGACCTTGAACGAGGTGGTGATGGTCCAATAGACCGGGAACAGCGAGACGAAGGCCCAGAAGATCAGCGCCGCATAGATCAGCGTCCGGCCCAGCAGGCGCTTGGAGCGCTGCGCCCCGGTCTCGGCCGCCTCGGACTGCGGCAATGCAGCGGTCAAGACCATGCTCGGTCCTCGCAACAAACGCGGTCGTCATCCCGGGACTTGGTCCCGGGATCCACGCCT
>DASZYM010000082.1:0-25448 GCA_035545355.1 Dongiaceae bacterium | reverse complement strand
TCGCCGCCGGTGCCGACGTCATCACCACGAATTCCTATGCCGTCGTCCCGTTCCATCTCGGCGAGCAGCGCTTCCGCCGCGACGGCAAGATGCTGGCCGATCGCGCCGGCCGCCTCGCCCGCGAAGCCGCGAACGCCGCGGCGCGCAAGGTGAAGGTGGCGGGCTCGCTGCCGCCGCTCTTCGGCTCCTACCGGCCCGATCTCTTCCGCGCCAAGGACGCGGCGTCGATCGCCTCTGTGCTGATCGAAGGCCTGAAGCCGCATGTCGACTTCTGGCTCGCCGAGACCCAGGGCTCGATCGCCGAGGCGGCCTCGCTGCACGATGGACTCGCGGGCGACACGCGGCCGCTCTGGGTGTCGTTCACCCTGGAGGACGGCGATGCCGATGCGGCATCGAAGCCGCGCCTGCGCTCGCAGGAGCCGGTGGCCGATGCGGTGCGCGCCGCGCGCGATTGGAAGGCGGAGGCGCTCCTGTTCAACTGCAGCCAGCCGGAAGTCATGGCCGCGGCCCTCGATGCGGCCCGCGCCGCCGGCGGCGACGCGCTGACGCTCGGTGTGTACGCCAATGCCTTCCCGCCGCAGAACGAAGATGCCGAAGCCAATGTCGGCCTGAGCCCGATCCGCGCCGATCTCGATCCGCCGAACTATCTGACCTTCGCCCGGACCTGGATCGGCCGCGGCGCCGGCATCGTCGGCGGCTGCTGCGGCATCGGCCCCGAGCACATCAACGCGATCCGCGCCGCGGTGGACGGGACATCGGGTGCCGAATGACGCGCGTCTGAGTTCTTTTCCTGCTACGTTATTTTCTCGTCATGGTCCGCGAAGGCGGACCATCCACGAGTTTGGGCGGGTCAGATGGCAGCGCCGGTCCGACCATCCTAAAATGAACCCGACACCACCCACGGAGCATCGCCATGCGCGCCGCCGTCCTTCACGCCCCCAAGGACCTCCGCATCGACCAGAGCGCAGCCCCGGATGTTGCGCCCGGCCAGGTGCGGGTCCGGATCCAGGCCGGCGGCATTTGCGGTTCGGATCTGCACTACTATCTCCATGGCGGCTTCGGCGCGATCCGCATCAAGGAGCCGATGGTGCTCGGCCATGAAGTCGCCGGCATCGTCGAGAGCGTGGCGCCCGATGTGACCGCGGTGAAGCCGGGCCAGATCGTCGCGGTCAATCCGAGCCTGCCCTGCCATCACTGCCGCTATTGCCGCATGGGGTTGCAGAACCAGTGCCTCAACATGCGCTTCTATGGCAGCGCCATGGTCTTCCCGCATGTGCAGGGTGGTTTCCGCGAATTCCTGGTGGTCGATGCCGACCGCGCGGTGCCGATCCCGCAGGAGGTCTCGGTCTACGAGGCCGCCTTCGCCGAGCCGCTGGCGGTGGCGCTGCATGCCGTGGCCCGCGCGGGATCGCTGCTCGGCAAACGCGTGCTGGTGGCAGGCGCCGGGCCGATCGGCTCGCTGACCGTCGCCGCGGCGCGCCATGCGGGTGCGGCGGAGATCGTCGTCACCGATCTGCACGACGCGGCGCTCGAGAGCGCCTGCAAGGTCGGCGCCGACCGCGCCATCAATGTCGGCACGTCGCCGGAGGCACTCTCGGCCTTCGAGGCGGAGAAGGGCACATTCGACGTGATGTTCGAGGCGGCGGGCAGCGAGGCCACTCTGCTCAGCGGCCTCAAGGTGGTGCGGGCGCGCGGCACCATCGTGCAGATCGGCCAGGGCGCGCAGGCCTCGCTGCCGATGTCGCTGATCGTCACCAAGGAGATCGACCTCATCGGCACCTTCCGCTTCCATGCCGAATTCGCGCTCGCCGTCGACACGATCGCCCATCGCCGCATCGACGTGCGGCCGCTGCTGACGGAGGTCGTGCCGCTCGCCGACGCGGTCAGGGCCTTCGAGCTCGCCGCCGATCGCACGCGCGCGATGAAGGTGCAGCTCGGCTTCGACTAGTCTGAGAGCGCCGTCACACTTCCCGCGATCACGCGTTGCTCAGGAACGCAAAGTGAATTAGACTCCATCCGCACGCTTGATCCCTCCGCGATGCACTTCAACAGAATCCAAATTTCGAAATCGCGGCCCTGTTGGGGCGCGTCGGTAATGTCCCTACAACCAGGTCGACGTAGACCGGACGTATACAGAATCGAAAACGTGATTCGACCGACGAACGAAGCTAATCTCCGCATCGTCAAACACTTACTGCACGGATACACCCTAAAACGGCACCCGGCCGTGCACGCGTGAAGGCTCTGGAGCCCGCATGAACATCTTCGATCTCTCCGGCCGAAGGGCGCTGGTCACCGGCTCGACCCGCGGCATCGGTCTGGCCTTGGCCGGCGGCTTAGGGCGCGCCGGCGCCGCGATCGTGCTCAACGGCCGCGACGCGGCGGCGCTCGATGCCGCCGCCGCGCAGTTGAAGGCCGCGGGGATCTCGGCCACCGGCAAGTCTTTCGACGTCACCGATCGCGCCGCCATCGTCGCGGCGGTCGATGCGATCGAGGCGGAGCAGGGGCCGATCGACATCCTGATCAACAATGCCGGCATGCAGCACCGCGCGCCACTCGAGGATTTCCCCGAGGAGGCCTGGCATCGCCTGATGCGCACCAACCTCGATTCGGCTTTCTTCGTCGGCCAGGCGGTGGCGCGCCACATGATCGCGCGCAGGCGCGGCGCCATCATCAACGTGGGCTCGGTGCAGAGCGAGCTCGGCCGCCCCGGCATCGCGCCCTATGCCGCCAGCAAGGGCGGGTTGAAGATGCTGACCAAGGGCATGGCGATCGACTGGGGCAAGCACGGCATCCGGGTGAACGGCCTCAACCCCGGCTATTTCAAGACCGAGCTCAACGCCGCCCTGGTGAAGGACGCCGCCTTCTCCGACTGGCTGGTGAAGCGCACCCCGCTCGGCCGCTGGGGCGATGTCGAGGAACTGATCGGCGCCGCCGTGTTCTTGGCCTCCGACGCCGCCAGCTTCGTCACCGGCCACATCCTGTTCGTGGACGGCGGCGTCACCAGCCAGCTTTAGATGCGTGAGTCAGTTTGCTGGTCCGGTCGGACCTGATTCTGGAATCTACCCGACGAAATCGGTGGAGAGCGTCACCTTCTCCCAGGCGTCGAACTCCGATTTCAGGAAGTCGAGTTTCTCGCGCACCAGCCGCAAGGCGTCCGAGCCCAGCAGCAGGTGCATCGGCGGGTTCTCCGCTTCGATCAGCGTCAGCATCGCCTGGGCCGCCTTCTTCGGGTCGCCGGTCTGCTTGCCGCTCATCTCCCGGCGGCGCTGGCGCACCGGTTCGAAGACCGCGTCGTAATCGGCGATCGAGCGCTCCTTGCGGATCATCGAGCGCCCCGCCCAATCGGTGCGGAACCCGCCGGGGCCGACGGCGGTCACATGGATGCCGAGCCCCTTCACTTCCTTGGCCAGGGCCTCGGAGATGCCTTCGAGCGCGAACTTGCTGCCGTTATAGACTCCGATCCCCGGGAAGGTGATATAGCCCCCCATCGACGTGATGTTGAGGATGCGGCCTGACCGGCGCTTGCGCATGAAGGGCAGCACGGCCTGGATCATCGCCACGGCGCCGAACACGTTGACGTCGAACTGGTGCCGGATCTCGTCGAGCGTCGATTCTTCGAGAATCCCCTCGAAGCCATAGCCGGCATTGTTCACCAGCACGTCGATCGGCCCGACAGTCTTCTCGATCTCCGCGACGGCCGGTGCAACGGCGGCGGTGTCGGTGACGTCGAGCCGTCGGCCGAAGGCGGCGCCGGGCTTCAAGGCCTCGAAGGCCACCCGGGCCTCGTCGTTGCGCAGGGTGCCGACGACCTTGTGGCCGGCGGCGAGCGCTGCTTCCGCGAGGGCACGGCCGAAGCCGGTGGAAACGCCGGTGATAAGAAGGGTCTTGCTCATGGTTCGCTCCAGGAATCGGGTGCCGCGACGACGCGGGCGGCTGCGTGAAACATGATGCACGGGGATTCATGCAACAATATGATCATCATGGCATGAACTGATGAGCAGGATCGCACAATGCCGAATGCTGCGCTTTACGACCTGAACGCCGTCGTCGCCGTCGCGACCCATCGCAGCTTCCGCCGCGCCGCGACCGAGCTCGGCCTCTCGCCCTCGGCGCTGAGCCATACCGTCGCGGCGCTCGAGCAGCGCCTCGGCGTCCGGCTGTTCCACCGCACCACCCGCAGCGTGGCGCTCTCCGCCGCCGGCGAGCAGTTCCTGACCCGGGTGCGCCCGGCGCTCGGCGAGATCTTCGAGGCGATGCGGGACGCCAAGGCGCTGCGCGACACGCCGTCGGGGATGCTCCGCATCAACGCCTCGGAAGGCGGCGCGCGGCAGGTGCTGGCGCCGATCGTCCTCGAATACCTGCGGCGCTATCCGGAGATGCAGGTCGATCTCGTCACCGACGGCCGGCTGATCGACATCGTGGCCGAGGGATTCGATGCCGGCATCCGTTCCGGGGAGAGCGTGCCGCAGGACATGATCGCCGTGCCTTGCGCGCCGCCGCAGCGCTTCGCCGTGATCGGCGCGCCGCGCTATTTCAAGAAACACGGCGTGCCGAAAGTGCCGAACGACCTGCTGGCGCATGCCTGCATCCGCTACCGCTTCGCCAGCGGCAAGCTCTTCAAATGGGAGTTCGCCAAGCGCGACCAGGAGATCGCGCTCGACGTGCAAGGGCCGTTGACTCTCGACAGCCCGGCGCTGATGGTCGAGGCGGCGCTGAAGGGCCTCGGCCTCGCTTATGTGAACGACTTCATGGCGCGCGCCGAGATCGCCGCCGGCAAGCTGGTCCGCGTGCTCGAGGACTGGACGCCGCCTTTCTCGCCGATCTCGCTGTACTATCCCGGCCACCGCCACGTGCCGGCCAGCCTCCGCGCCTTCGTCGCGGTGGTGCGGGACGTGGTGGCGAGAAATCATGTCGCTACGCCGTGACGGTGGCGGCATGTGCTCTTGCACGGGCGCCCGCGCGGGCTCCATGATGCCGGCAACGCACGTTCCGGAGCGAGTCGTCCCATGAATGCCGAACGCAAACGCCGCGAAAAAGCCCTGCGCCGCAAGCAGCAATTGGCCGAGCGATCGCGCGCGGCCATCCAGCAGGCGGGATCCGTCCGGGCTCAGCGCATGCGGCGATACGCGGCGGCGCCGATCCTCGATTGCCTGATCCAGGAAGGGCTGTTCGAGCGGGGCCAGGGCACCGTCATCCTGTCGCGGCGCCCGGCCGTCGGCACGCTGGCTGCCGCGGCGTTCCTCGTCGACACCTATTGCCTCGGCGTGAAGGACGCGATGTTCCATGTCGGTCCGGACGAGGAGGTCGAGGCGATGATCGCCGGCATGGATGCGACGGCGCCGTTGGTCCCCGTCGAGCCGGCCACCGCGCGCAAGCTGCTGCACGATGTGACCGATTGGGCAAGGACGCTGGGGCTTCAGCCGCATTCGGACTATGCCGAGGCGGAGATGCTGTTCGGCGATGTCGCGGTCACGGATTGCCGGGAGGTCTTCACCTTCGGCTTGGACGGGCGCCCGTTTTATGTACCGGGTCCCAGCGAGACGCCGGCTCAGGTGCGCCGACGCTTCGAGACCCTGACGCGGCGGCTCGGCCTCGACGGTTTCGACTTCGCCTTGGCGGAGGACACGGAGGATGACGGCGGGGGATACGACGCCGATTATGAGCCGGATCCCGCAGAATGGCAGGCGCTCGACGAGAGCGAACGCCTGTCCCGCGTCGAAGACTATCATCGGCGGATCGGCGAGGAGCTGGACGTGCTGGAGCAGCACGCGGTGGCGCATGTGATCGTGGAAGACCAGCTCGCCGCCGAACCGGCCTCGGCGGCGGGCCGGGCGCTCGGCCGCCTCATCCTCGAAGGCCTCGATCGTCACGAGGCGATCCACGCCGTTGCCTGCGTCTACATGACCGCCCTGGCCGACGAGATGAGGGCGGGCGCGACGGCCGAAACGCTGGAGCTGCCGCCGGTTCCCGATGCGGAGTTCGACCGGCTGACGATCGAGACCTGGCGGAAGGAATACGGCGACTCTCTTGACGACGCCTGAATCGGCGCGCTGGCGTCCCCGAGAGGATTCGAACCTCCGACCTACGGTTTAGGAAACCGGCGCTCTATCCGACTGAGCTACGGGGACGCGGTGCGCGGCGCTCTTATAGCAGAAACGGCGCCCGGCAAATACCCGGGCTCCGCGCCAAATTCACCGGTGCCCGCTGCCGGCCAAAGCCTCGGCGGTCAGTTGCGAGAGGCGGGTGCGGGGCTTGCCGTCGGCCTCGAAATTGCCGGGGCGGAGCCAGACCTCGAAGGCGGCCTTCAGCGTCGGCCATTCCTTGTCGATCACCGAATACCAGGCGGTGTCGCGGTTGCGGCCCTTGTACATCGTGGCTTGGCGGAAGATGCCCTCGTAGCGGAACCCGAGCCGGATGGCGGCGCGGCGCGAGGGTGCGTTCAACGCATCGCATTTCCACTCGTAGCGGCGATAGCCGAGCTCGTCGAAGACCCGGCGCATCATCAGGTACATCGCCTCGGTCGCCGCACAGGTCCGCTGCAGCGGCGGGGCGTAGTTGATATGCCCGACCTCGATCACGCCGACCGCGGGATCGATCCTGAGATAGCTGGCGACGCCGACCGCCTTGCCGGATTTGAGGTCGATGATGGTGTGGAACAGCGGATCGCTGGTCTTGGCCGCAGCATCCGCCCAGCCGCGATAGGCCGGCAGGTCGGCGAAGGGACCGTAGCCGAGATAGGTCCAGATCCGTCCCTCGGCATCCTCGGCATTGGCGTCGTAGAGCTCGGCCGCATGGCGCTCGGGATCGAGGATCTCGATCCGGGCGAACCGGCCCTCCATCGGGGTCCGCGGCGGCTGCGCGCGCGGCGTCCAGTTCGGCACCGGCGCGCCGATCGGCTGACCGAGATCGTTCTGCAAGAGCTTCATCCCCTGAAATCCCTCCCCAGAGGGTCCGACGACAGAGGCCGGAATGTCATCGCCCAAGCCCCGGAAGCGCAAGCCTTCTTTTGTCCTTCCTCGGCCGGATGGGTCGCCCCTCCGCTCGGAAATCGGGCCCCAGCCATGCGGATATCTAATAACTGACTGGTCAGTTATTTATTGACTCTCCCCTGAGAGAGGCGGAAAATTCGCGCCGAGGACGGGATGCGCAAGCCATCGCAGAAACAGGATCGGACGAAGGACCAGCCCGGGGAGCGTGCGCCGCGCTGGCGCCGCCGGGCCGAGGCGCGGCCGGCGGAGATCTTCGATGCCGCGCTCACCGTGTTCTCCGCCCGCGGCTTCCAGGCGGCGAAGCTCGACGAGGTGGCCAAGCTCGCCGGCATCTCCAAGGGCACGCTCTATCTCTATTTCGAGAGCAAGACCGCCTTGTTCGAGGCGATGGCGCTGGAGCTGATGCGGGTGCCGGTGCTGGCCGGGCTCGATGCGATCGCCGGGGCGCCGACCGCGCGCGAAGGCCTGCTCGGCCTGATGCAGCTCGTCGGCCGGATGCTCGGCGACCCGCGGCGCTCGGCCCTGCCCAAGCTGATCGTCTCGGAATCGGCGGGCTTCCCCGAACTCGCGCGGATCTGGCTGAAGACGGTGATCCAGCCGGTGCGCGCCCGCATCGTCGAGTTCATCGAGCGGGGCGTCGCCAATGGCGAGTTCCGCGCGGTCGATCCCTGGGAGACGGCGAAGCTGGTGATCGCGCCCTTCCTGCTGACCGCGATCTGGCTCCGGACCTTCGAAGGATTGGACGAGCGCCCGTTCGACACCGCGGCGCTGCTCCGACAACACACCGACATGCTGCTGCGCGGCCTGGCGCCCGAGCCGGCCGCGATCTCTGGAGACTGAAAATGCGCAAGGCACATCTCTTGCTTATTGCAGTGCTGGCATTGCCGCTCGCCGCCTGCGACCAGCCGTCGAGCGGCGGCCTGCTCGGCTATGTCGAGGCCGACTACGTCTATGCGGCGCCGGTCTCCGGCGGCCGCATCGCCGAGATCGCGGTCAAGCGCGGCGACGCGGTGAAGCAGGGCGACACGCTCTTCACCCTCGATCCCACCGAGGAGACGGCCAAGCGCGACAGCGCCGCCGCTTCCCTCGCGCAGGCGAAGGCCAGGCTCGCGGACCTGCAGACCGGCGAACGCCCGGAAGAGCTCGCGATCATCCAGGCGCAGCTCGACGCGGCCAAGGCCTCGCTGACCCTCTCGGTGCCGCGGATCGAGCGGCGCAAGGAGATGGTGAAGCAGAACATCGTCGGCGTGGAGGATGTGGATTCCGCCCAGGCCGCGGTGCTCGAGGATCGCGGCCACATCGCCGAATACAGCGCGCGTCTCGCGGCGGCGAAGCTTCCCGCGCGCGCCGAGCAGATCGCCGCCGCGACCGAGGAGGTCGCCGCGGCCCAGGCCGACCTCGCCGCCGCGCAATGGGCGCTCGATCAGCGGTCGATCGCCGCTTCCGCCGCCGGGAGGATCGAGGACGTCTATTTCCGCATCGGCGAGCAGGCCAATGCCGGCGCCCCGGTATTGCAGCTCCTGCCGCCGGCCAATCTGAAGCTCCGTCTCTATGTGCCGGAGCCGGAGCTCGGCCATTACAAGGTGGGCGAGAAGCTCGCCGTCGCCTGCGACGGCTGTGCCGCGAACCAGACGGCGACCATCAGCTTCATCGCCACCGCCGCGGAATACACGCCGCCGGTGATCTACAGCCGCGAGAGCCGCGCCAAGCTGGTCTACCTGATCGAGGCGCGGCCGGACGATACCGGCCAGCCCTGGCATCCCGGCCAGCCGGTCGAAGCGCAGCCCGTGCCGGGACGCTGACCATGGCCGGCGATGCGATCATCGATGTGCGCGGGCTGACCAAGAGGTTCGAGGACCGCAACGTGGTCGACGGCCTCGATCTCACGGTCAATCGCGGCCAGATCTACGGCTTCCTCGGGCCGAATGGCAGCGGCAAGACCACCACCATCCGCATGCTCTGCGGGCTGCTGACGCCCGATGCCGGCAGCGGCACCTGCCTCGGCTACGACATCCGCACGCAGGCCGAGGAGATCAAGCGCCAGGTCGGCTACATGACCCAGAAGTTCGGGCTCTACGAGGACCTGAGCATCCGCGAGAACCTGGTCTTCGTCGCGCGGGTCTACGGCCTCGACCGGGTCAATCAGCGCGTCGATGCGGCGCTGGAGCGGCTCGGCCTCACGGAACGCGCGCGCCAGCTCGCGGGCAAGCTCTCCGGCGGCTGGAAGCAGCGCCTGGCGCTCGCCGCCTGCATCCTGCACGAGCCGAAGCTGTTGCTCCTGGACGAGCCCACCGCCGGCGTCGATCCCAAGGCGCGGCGCGACTTCTGGGACCAGATCCACGACCTCGCCCATCAGGGTCTGACGGTGCTGGTCAGCACCCATTACATGGACGAGGCCGAGCGCTGCCACGAGATCCTCTACATCGCCTATGGCAAGCTGCTGGCGCGGGGCTCGGTCTCGGAGGTGATCGCGCAGGCGCATCTCTCGGCCTGGGCGGTCGAGCCCAGCGGCCGCGACGGCGCCGCGGTCGCCGACCTCGCCAAGGCGCTGCAGCATCGCCGCGGCGTCGATATGGTGGCGCCGTTCGGCTCGGTACTGCATGTCTGCGGCCGCGACCCGGCGGCGCTCGACGCGGCGACCGAAGCCGAGCGCGCCGATCCCGATTTCCGCTGGCGCCGCGTCGCGCCCAGCCTCGAGGACGTGTTCATCGACCTGATGAGCCGCTCCCAGGACAATTTCCAATGAGCGGCCGCACCTTCTCTCTCGGCCGATTTGCCGCGGTCTTCACCAAGGAATTCGTGCAGATGCGGCGCGACCGCATCACCTTCGGCATGATGATCGGCGTCCCGCTGCTGCAGCTCGTGCTGTTCGGCTTTGCGATCAATTCCGACCCCAAACACCTGCCGGCGGTTCTGGTCATGGGCGAGGATTCGATCTTCGCGCGGTCGATCGTCTCGACCATCGAGCACACCGACTACATCCGCCTCGCCCCCGCGCCGGTCTCGGAGCAGGAGGCCGACCATCTCCTGAAGACCGGCGACGTCCAGTTCGCCCTCACCATCCCGCCGCATTTCTCCGCCGACCTGGTGCGCGGCCGGCGCCCCGCGCTCGTCGTGGAGGCGGACGCGACCGATCCGGTGGCCACGGCGAACGCCGTCTCGGCGCTCAACAACCTCGACCGCACGGCCCTGCAGCACGATCTCACCGGACCGCTCGCCGATCTCGCGCCGAACCAGACGCCGTTCGAGCTCCGCCTGCAGCGCCGCTACAACGAGGAAGGCATCAGCCAGTATAACGTGGTGCCGGGCCTGATCGGCGTCGTCCTCACCATGACCATGATCATGATGACCGGCCTCGCCATGACCCGCGAGCGCGAGCGCGGCACGATGGAGAACCTGCTCGCGATGCCGGTGCTGCCGATCGAGGTGATGCTGGGCAAGATCGTGCCCTTCATCTTCGTCGGCTATGTCCAGGTCGGGATCATCCTGCTGGCCTCGCGCTTCATGTTCGACGTGCCGTTCGAGGGCTCGCTCTTGACCCTGAGCATCGCCGCGATCCTCTTCATCGCCGCCAATCTCGCGGTCGGCTTCACCTTCTCGACCTTCGCCGAGAACCAGCTCCAGGCGATGCAGCTCTCGGTCTTCTTCTTCCTGCCGTCGCTGCTGCTCTCGGGCTTCATGTTCCCGTTCCGCGGCATGCCGGATTGGGCGCAGGTCGTCGGCCAGGCCTTGCCGCTCACCCACTTCCTGCGGATCATCCGCGGCGTGCTGCTGAAGGGCAACGGCTGGGCCGAGATCTGGCCGGAAATCTGGCCGATCGCGGTCTTCATGCTGGTGGTCTCGGCCCTGGCGCTGCTGCGCTACAGGAAGACGCTGGACTGACCGATGCTCATTTCATCGCCTTCCAGACCGCGTCGGTCACGGCGCCCGCCGGCGCCTTGGTCAGCACCGGATCCGGCGCCGCGGTCAGCAGCAGGTTGACGGTCTGGTTGTAGGCCATGCGGTCGAGCTTGCCGATCGGCCCGCTTTCCGGCGCCACCAGGGCATCCACCGCGTCGATCGCCTGGCGCAAGGCCGCGGCATCCACATTGGCAAAGGCGGGATCGGCATGGATCAGGTCGAAGGCCGCCTTCGGGTTGTTATGGGCGAAGCGCCAGCCCTTGGTGACGGCGCCGAGGAAGGCGGCGAATTGCGCGACGCGGTCCGGCCGGGCGAGATCGGCGCTGCGGGCATACAACCCGTCCTCCAGCGTCGCGACGCCGGCATCGTCGTAGCGATAGAGTTTCATGTCCGCGAGCTTCAGCCCCAAGGCCGCGAAGTCGAGCGGCGCGCGATAGGAATAGGAGGTCGCGCAATCCGCCTGGGAGCGCTGGAAGGCGTCGAGTCCGAAATTCTGCCGGAGCACGGTGACGCTGCCCGGCCCGCCGAAGGGATTGAGGCCGAGCGCCGACATCCAGGCATAGAACGAGCTTTCCAGCCCGTCGAAATAGACGCCGACCACATGATTCTTCAGCGCGGCCGGGCGGTCCACCGTCGCGCGGCAGACCAGCTCCATCCCGGCCCGGCGGAAGATCTGCGCGATCAGCACGAGGTCGTCGCCCTCCTCGCGGCGGTTGAGCGCGACCGGCATCAGCTCGACCGCGAGATCCGCCTGGCCCTTGGCCAGCACCGCGCTCGGCGCCGCATCGCCCGAGGCCGCGAAGCTGACATGCAGGCCGGCGGCGGCGAAGTAGCCCTTGTCCTGCGCCAGGTAGTAGCCGACGGTGCGCGGGCTCAGACCCTCCGGCAAGACGATCTTGAGCGGACCGCCGGAATCGGCTTGCGCCTCCGCGCCGAGGGTCGCGGCCAATGCGCAGACGATCGTCGTCCAACGGAGTTTCATCATCCTCACAATCGCCGTCTCGATGCTGCCGGGAGATCGTCATCGGCCTGCACTTGCATTCCGCCGGCCATTGCATTCCGATTGGCGCGAGACTACAGCCGGATGAGGCAAGGTCAAGGCGCGGGTAATCGACCGGATGGCAAGCGACCAGATGGCAGCGGAGCAGATGGAGTCCATTCCCGACGCGGCGACGCGCATTGAAACGATCGAGATGCATACCGGGGGCGAGCCGGTCCGGATCGTCACCGCCGGCTATCCCAGGATCGAAGGCAGGACCTTGCTGGAGAAGCGCCGCTTCGCCCGCGAGCGGCTGGACCGCTATCGCCGCCTGATCATCTTCGAGCCTCGCGGCCATTACGACATGTATGGCGTGCTGCCGGTCGCGCCCGATCACCCCGAGGCCGACATGGCGGTGCTCTTCATCCACAATGAGGGCTACAGCACCATGTGCGGCCACGCGACCATCGCGCTCGGCCGTTACGCCGTCGACCAGGGCATCGTCAAACCGGAAGGCGAGATCGCGAAACTCAACCTGCAATGCCCCTGTGGCCTGGTGCGGGTCCGGGTCGCCCTGGAGAACGGCAAGCCCGGCGCCGTCGGCTTCACCAGCGTTCCGGCTTTCGCCTTCGCCCTCAACCGCGAGATCGTGGTGGACGGCTTGGGCCGGCTCAAGGTCGATATCGGCTATGGCGGTGCGTTCTACGCCGTGCTGCCGGCCGCGACCTTCAATCTCAACGTCAAGCGCTCGGCCGTCCGCGACCTGGTGGATGCCGCCGACCGCGTCACCAGGGCGGCGCAGAAGCAGGTGCAGCTCGAGCATCCGGATTCGCCGGACCTCGCCTTCCTCTACGGCACGATCCTGACCGACGGGACCAGCGGCGCCCGGGGGCCGAGCGCCAATGTCTGCGTCTTCGCCGACCGCGAGGTCGATCGCAGCCCGACCGGCAGCGGTGTCACCGCGCGGATCGCGCTCAATGTCGCGCGCAACCCGGCGGCGGCCGCGGAATCCTTCGCCTTCGAGAGCATCACCGGCGACCGGTTCGAGGGCCGCGTTTCCGCGCAGGAAACTTGCGGCCGTTTCCCGGCGGTGCGGGTGGAGGTCGCGGGCCGCGCCTATTATTCCGGCCGCTCGGTCTTCACCGTCGAGCCCGACGATCCGCTGGCCGCCGGTTTCCTGCTGAAATGACCCGGGTCTCGGTCATCGGCGCCGGCGCCTGGGGAACCGCGCTGGCCGTCCTGGCGGCGCGGGCCGGCTGCGCCGCGACGCTCTGGGTGCGCCGCCCGGCGCATGTGGCGGAGTTGACGAGCGCCGGAACGAACACGGCCTATCTCCCCGGCATCGCGCTCGATCCGGCGATCCGGATCGAGAGCGATCTGGCCGCGGCACTCGCGGCCGACGCCGTGATCTATGCCCAGCCGGCCCAGCATTTCCGCGCCTTCTGCCGCAATGCCGCGCCGCACTGGCGGTCCGGCACGGCGCTGGTGATCGCCGCCAAGGGCATCGAATGCGGCACCGGCGCGCTCTTGAACGAGATCGCCGGCGAAACATTGCCGTCGGTGCCGGTCGCGATCCTGTCCGGGCCGAGCTTCGCCGCCGATGCGGCGCGCGGCCTGCCGACCGCGGTCGCCATCGCCGGAACGGAATCCGATCTGGTCGATCGTCTCATGGCCGCGTTGGCGCACGGCGCTTTCCGGCCCTATGGCGCCGACGATCCGGTCGGCGTGGAGGTCGCGGGCGCGGTCAAGAACGTGCTGGCCATCGCCTGCGGGATCGTGCTCGGCCGCGGCCTCGGCGAGAATGCCCGCGCGGCGCTGATCACCCGCGGCCTGGCCGAGGTCACCCGTCTCGCACTGGCGAAAGGCGGGCGCGTCGAGACGCTGATGGGCCTCGCCGGGATCGGCGATCTCGTCCTCACCTGCACCAGCCTCAAATCGCGCAACACCTCTTTGGGCTTCGAGCTCGGCCAGGGCAAGCCGCTGGCCGAGATCCTGGCATCGCGGCGCAGCATCGCCGAGGGCGTCAGCACGGCGCAGGCGGTGGTCGCGCTGGCGGCGGCCATCGGCGTCGAGATGCCGATCGCCGCCGCGGTCGACCGCATCCTGACCGACCCGTCGGTGATCGACGACGAGGTGCGCGGCCTGCTCGCGCGACCACTTAAGCGGGAAATCTGAGTCCGGGACCGCCGCGCGGCGTGTTTCTTCGGATGAAAATAGATTTCAGGCTAGTAAACTCGTCTCGGCGATGATAAAAGCATGATCCCAAGTCGCGTCATGCGAATCGAGCCGCATCGCGCGGACGGGCAACGAACCCGATAGACCGGCAAACGGCATTCGGGTGCTCCGGCGGAAGCGCGGAGTTGGACAAGGGGAGAGTCATGGCCGACGACCTGCAGTCGCGCATCGACGCGATGTACAACCGGGACAGACTATTCGCTTTGGGCATCGTGGCCGTGCTTTGGGTCACGGTGCTGTTCGTGCTGATCGCTGTGCAGTCGTACATCGCCGACAGCGGCGTCACGGCGGTGTGCTGGATCGCAGCCTTCGTCCTGCTGCTGTTCAACACCACGTCGATCGGCGCGATGGTCCGCCATTACGGCCACGACAAGAGCCACATCTACGCGATCGACATCAAGCATCTCGACGCCGGCCGCTGAGCCCGGCGCAAGAGGGGAAGAAGATGGCGACCCAACGTTACAACCCACCCCAGCAAAGCAAAGGCGGGCAGATCCTCGACGTCGCCCTGCTGCTGGTCCTCGTTTTCCTGGCGCTGTTCCTGCCGCTCTGGCTGCAGATCGCGGTGCCGTCGCGGGTCGATAAGCTGCCCGACGGGGTCACTTATAAGACCAACGACGACGGCACGCGGACCTATACCGGTGCCACCTGGGACAATCTCAAGCAGAACCCCACGATGCAGCAGCAGTGGACGAAGCTCGGCTTCGATCCCAACGGCGCCGCATTGATGGTGACGCAGCCGTTCGAGTACGACATCGACTATCTCGGCATCATCGTCACGATCGTCGTCATCGGCGGCTACTACGCCTTTGTGTTGACGGCATCCAAGAAAGAATATCGCGAAGTCATTCGCGAGAAGTTCGACTGAGGGGGCGATCATGGGCATTTGGTCAATTCTCGAATGGATCGCCTGGGCGCTGTCCGCGCTCATGCTGATCTGGATGGTGATGGACGCCTGGAAGGTCAGCCGGAACTATAGCGAGGCGCAGCTCCTCAGCTCCCGTGAGGGCGTTGACGATCTCTTCGGCGACCAGAAGAAGGGGGCCTGACCATGGCGGACATTGCAGCGCCACAGCCGCAAGGCCACAACATCCAGCTTCTGAAGGTCCTCGGGCCGGTCCACGTTTGGGCGCTCGGCGTCGGCATCGTGCTGGTCGGCGAGTTCATGGGCTGGAACTACGGTGTCGGCAAGGGCGGCGCCCTCGGCGCGCTGATCGCCGCGTGGGTGATTGGCCTGCTCTACACCTGCGTCGCCATGATCGATTCCGAGGTGACCTCGACGGTTGCCGCCGCGGGCGGTCAGTATGCGCAGGCCAAGCACACGATCGGGCCGCTGATGGCGTTCAACGTCGGCCTCTACCTCGTGCTGGCCTATACGATGCTCGAAGCCGGCGACGTGCAGGTCGCGGGGCAGCTTGTGCAGATCGGCGTCAACCGCGTCGATCCCGCGGAACCCCTCGGGATTTTCGGCGAGGCCACCAATCATTTCTGGTGGTCGTTCACCATCCTCTCGCTGATGTTCCTGGCTTGGCTCAACTATCGTGGCGTCTTCATGACGCTGACGGTGAACTTCATTATCACCTTTGCCGCCTTCTGCTCGATCATCATCCTGTTCCTGGGCGTCCAGGGCTGGAACCCGACCGCGCAGCTCTTCCACAAGGACCTGCTGGTCCCGCTGCCCTACGGTTGGATCGGGGTGATCGCTTCGCTGCATTTCGGCATCTGGTACTATCTCGGCATCGAGGGCACCTGCCAGGCGGCGGAAGAAGTTCGCTCGCCCGGGCGTGCGCTCCCGCTCGGCACGATGACCGGCATCATCACCCTGCTGATCGCTGCCGCACTGACCTGGTACCTCTGCGCCGGACTGCTGCCTTGGGAATATGTCGGCTGGGATCTGGAACTCGCGCCGCTCTATGACGCCGCGAAGATCTCCGGCAAGGGCTGGCTGGAGGCGATCCTGTTCGTCGGCACCTTGTTCTCGGCAATCGCCTCGGCCAATGGCTGCATCAACGACGCGGCGCGCGCCTGGTTCTCCATGGGCCGCGACCGCTACCTGCCGGCCTGGTTCGGCGCCGTTCATCCCAAGTACCGCACGCCGTTCCGCTCGATCCTGTTCCTGATCCCGATCGCGGCGATCTTCGCGCTGAAGGTTCCGCTGGCCCAGATCATCACCTTCTCGATCCTCTCGGGCCTGCTGAACTACACCTTCATGCCGATCAACGTGTGGAAGTTCCGCAAGATGTGGCCCCTGGGCTCGATCCGCCGCGGCTTCGAGCATCCGTTCCACCCGATCCCGGCGATCGTGCTGATGACCCTCTGCATCTGCACCTACTTCGCGGTCTATCTCGGCTACGGCCGGCAGCTCATCGCGATGATGGCCTTCTACTGGATCGTCTCGCTGTGGTTCCACTTCCGCCGGTACAAATTCGTGAAGCGCGGCGACCAGTTCACCATGAACTGGCCGCGGCCCCAGGGCTATTAATCGGGCTACCGACGCGACGCGCGTCGTCGCTGACAAGGCCGGGCGGAGCAATTCGCCCGGCCTTTTGCTATGATCGGGTCGGGTTCGACGTGGAGGCGAAAGCGTGCGGCTTGATATCGTCGCAGTGGTGCTACTGGCGGTCGCGGTGCTGACCTGGATCTACCGGCGCGACAAGAGCCGCGTCGATCGGGAGCGCAAGGTCCTGTTCGACGACGCGCACGGCCTGCTCACCGATGCCGAGATCGAATACACGCCGCGCGAATATCCGAAACTGCGTGGCCGCTATCGGGGCCATGAGGTCGCGATCGATGCCGTGGTCGATACGATCGCGGTCAGGAAGCTCCCGTCGGTCTGGCTGCGGGTCACGGTCAAGGCGGCGATGCCCTTCGGCGGGATCTGTGACGTGATGGCCCGGGCGCATAACGTGGAATTCTATTCGCCGTTCGGCGACCTCGACCACCACATCGCCTTGCCTTCCGGCTGGCCGGGCCATCTGACCGTCAAGACCGACGATCCCGACGTAATGCCGCCTGCGGCCCTGCTGGCGCCGCATGTCGCGATATTCGGCGACGAGCGCATGAAGGAGCTGCTGGTGACGCCCCGGGGCGTGCGCCTGGTCCGCCAGGTGGCGCAAGGCGCGCGGGCCGAATATATGGTGCTGCGCCAGGCGGCGTTCGGCCCGGTCGTCGTTCCGCGGGTTCAGCTTCAGCACATGCTGGATGCGGCGGTCGCACTGGCCGACGCGCTCGGCGCCGCATCGGAAGCAGGCAATGGCGTGGCGGCCGCCGGAGCGGCAGCCACCGGAGCAACCGTATGAGCGTCGATCCCAAATCCGCGGCACCGGGCCGGGCACCCCTCAATCCCTATCTGGTGATGCTGATCGCGATCGTCGCCCCGGGCAGCGGCCAATGGGCGGCGGGCAGCGTTCAGCGCGGCGTCGTCTTCGTCTGGTTCATGATGATCTTCGGCTGGATCGGCTGGCATCTCGCCGGCCCTGAGATCGGCCCGGTCGGCCGGCTGGCCGGCGGGATATTCATCTACGCGATCTCGATCATGGATGCCTATCGCATGGCCCGGTTCCGCTCGGCCCGTTACCGCGCAGGCCGAGCGTCCTAGAAACATTCAGGTTTTGTAAACCCGGCTCGCCTAGCCTTGTCGTTACGCGACCCAGGGCGCGACCCAGAGCAAGGCGATGCAAGACCAGAAGATCCTCTGCGCCACCGACGGCTCCGCTTTCTCCGAGAAGGCGGTGGCGCATGCGGTGGCCTGGGCCGGGCTGCTTGGCCAGTCGCTGACCTTCATCACCGTGGTGGGCGGATCGGAGACGCGCTTCCTGGTCTGGGACGAGGCGCGGATCGCGTCGGGCGAGCTGCCGGTGGACAAGCCCCTGGTGACCGCGCTCGAACGCGCGATGTCCAACGGCTTGCGGCATGTCGGCTGCGTGCGGGCGATCAGCGGCAACATCTCCGAGGCCGTGGTCGTCTATGCCGAGAAGAACAGCTACCACCACATCATCGCGGGCAGCGCCGGGCGGACCGGCACCCAGCGCCTGCTGATCGGCTCGGTCGCCGCCGATATCGTCACCCGCGCCCATTGCCCGGTCACCATCGTGCGCTAAGCGGCTTGACGCGTGTCAAGCATGGTAAGCCGCCTTTCAACCAATCCCATACCAAATTCTAAGATTTGTGCTGGATTGGGCGGTCATTTTGTCGCATCATGGTCATCTCGAATGCATCGATGACCGAGTCGGCGAAGGGGAAGTCGCTTGGCTAAGTCGCATCGGCAGCACCTGCCTTCGCCAGGCCGTTCCGGCCATCCGACGGGACTGCGAGCCTTGCTCGTCCCGCCAGCCCAAGACCTTTGCCGTTCGAAACCGCTTTGCAAAATGCAAAAGCGGTCCAGGGGAGCGTTTCAATCAGGGAGCTACCAATGACTGCAGCAACGGGAGTGGAAAGCAGCACAACGCATGCGCTGCACCGCACGATCGACTGGAGGGGTGCCTTTTGGGTCGCGAGTGGCGTCCCGGCGCTGGTGCTGTTCTCGATCGGCGGCATCGCCGGCACCGTCGGCGTCCCGGCCTTCGCGGTCTGGACGGTCTCTATGATCATGGGCTTCATCCAGTCGTTCACTTATGCCGAGATCGCCGGCCTGTTCCCGAACAAGTCGGGCGGCGCCTCGGTCTACGGCGCGGCGGCCTGGCTGAAATACGGCAAGTTCATCGCCCCGCTCTCGGTCTGGTGCAACTGGTTCGCCTGGACCCCGGTGCTCTCATTGGGCTCGGCGATCGCCGCCGGCTACATCATGGATTACATCGAGCACGCACCGAGTGCCGATGCGATCCAGGCGGCCATCGTCGCTGCCAAGGCGGCCGGGACGACGCTGGATGAGGCGGGTGCCACCGCCCAGCTCATGCCGATCCACAACTGGTCGCTGATCAGCTTCAATGCCTTCGGCTTGGTCGATGTCTCGATCGGCTGGACCTTCATCATCGGCGCGGTGCTGATGCTGATCGCCTTCGCCATCCAGCACCGCGGCATTCTCGGCACCGCCAAGGTGCAGACGGTGGTCGGACTGGTGATCGTGATCACCTTGCTGATCGTCGGCGTGGTGCCGTTCTTCAACGGCAACTTCCATTCGGACAACTTCACGCCCTTCGTGCCGCTGGCGGCGGCCTATGCGCCGGATCCCGGCACCTGGAACACCGCCGGCTGGACCCTGGTGCTGGGCGGCATGTTCATCGCCGCCTGGTCGACCTACGGTTTCGAGACCGCGGTCTGCTACACCAGCGAGTTCAAGAATCCGGAGACCGACACCTTCAAGGCCATTTTCTATTCCGGCCTGCTCTGCATGGTGCTGTTCATCCTGGTGCCGATCACCTTCCAGGGCTATCTCGGCGTCAAGGGCATGCTGGATCCGGGCGTCGTCGCCGGAACCGGCGTGGCCTCGGTGATGGCCGACATGGTCGGCGGCACCGGTGCGGCCTTCCACAGCATCATGGTCGCACTGATGATCGCCTCGCTGATCCTGATCATCATCACGGCGATGGCGGGTTCTTCGCGCACCCTCTACCAGGGCTCGGTGGACGGCTGGCTGCCGCGCTATCTCAGCCACGTCAACCACCACGGCGCGCCGACCGGGGCGATGTGGACGGATCTCTGCTTCAACCTGCTGCTGCTCACCTTCGCCGCCTCGGACGCCACCGCCTATTACTTCATCCTGGCGGTGTCGAACTGCGGCTACATCATCTTCAACTTCCTCAACCTCAACTCGGGCTGGATCCACCGCATGGATGCCGGCCAGGTGAAGCGTCCCTACAAGGCGCCGACCATCATCCTGACCCTGGGCGCCATCTTCTCTTACGTGAATGCGGCCTTCATGGGCGCGGGCGCCAAGGTTTGGAACCCGCATGCGCTCTGGTACGGGCTGGGCTTCGCGGCGCTGATCTTCCCGGTCTTCGCCTTCCGGCACTACGTCCAGGACGGCGGCAAGTTCCCGGTTCGAATGCTGGAGGATCTCGGTGTGACCGATGCGCACGCGCTCGGCGAGCGGCGCGCCGGCGTCTTGCCGTATCTGACCTTGGCCGGCGGCATCGCCGTCGTGCTGATCGCGAACTGGATCTTCACGCTTTAGCGAGAAAGCGAGAAGCATCACATCAACGGGCGGGGTTATCTCTTGACCCCGCCCGAATTTTTTCTATATATCCCCATCACGTTCCACGGCCGAAAGGCGAAAAGGTTGTCCAGTCTGCGCCTCCGACGACGAAATCAGGCGCCCGCTACGGGCGGCGAAGTCGGTTGCGCGCGAGACTGTGGGAGAACCTTGCACTGACCGCCTCGGCGGGATCCCACAGCGGCGCACCGGCTCCAAAGCCCGGTCCGATTACCGCTTTACACCAGAGGATCCCGAAATGACCGACTTCAAGTTCACCATCAAACCTGAATCTCCCGCGCGGGCTCCGCAGGTCGAGCGGCTGCTCGACGGCGTGTTCGGCGCGGAACGACGCGAAAAGGCCTCCTACCTTTATCGCGAGAACGTGGCGCCCGTGGCGCCGCTCTCCTGGGTCGCCTATGACGGCGACCGCCTGGTGGGCGCCATCCGCTACTGGCCGATCCAGGTCGGCGAGACCGGACATGCGGCCTTGCTGCTCGGCCCCCTTGCCATCGTGCCGGACCTTGCCGGCAAGGGCATCGGCCGCGCCTTGACCTTCAAGACTCTCGAGATTGCCGCCGAGATGGACCACGACCTCGTGCTCCTGGTCGGCGACTACGACTACTACAAGCGCTTCGGCTTCGTGCCGGCGACGCCCTATGGCTTCGTCATGCCCGGCGAGAAGCGGCCGGAACGGCTGCAGGTGACCGAGCTGAAGCCCGGCGTGCTGGGAAGGATCTCCGGCGAGATCCGCCACGCGCATGCGGCGAGTGCGGCGACCCTGGCCGCGCCCAGCCATGCCCGGAGGCGGGTTCGACGACCCGCCGCGCTGAGAGCCCGCGCCTGACGAAGACCAACTTCTAGCGCTTCAGCCCGAACCGCTCGACCCAGCCCTGGACGTCTGCGAAGGCGACATTGCCGCCGCAGACGACGAGGCCGAGCTTCGCGTCTTTCGGGACGCGCTGGGCGACGCGCTTTGCCGCCGGGATCAGGCACCCGGCGGCCGGCTCCGCCCAGAGCTTGGCGTCCTCGGCCAGGGTGAGGAGTCCGTCCACTGCCTCGGCATCGGGCACCAGCATCACCTCTTCCACCAGCGCCTTCACATGGGCCAGTGTCCGCTCCGTGACCGAAGGCGGCGCCAGGGTCGTGGCGATCGAGCTGGTGGCGACCTTGACCGGCTTGCCGGCCGCCAACGCCTGGGTCATGCAATCGGCGCCGACCGTCTCGACGCCCCAGATCCGGATCCTGGGATTGGCGGCCTTCAGCGCTACGGCGACGCCGGAGATCAGTCCGCCGCCGCCGATGCTGACCAACACGTCGGTCAGGTCCGGGAAGTCGGCGATGAACTCGCGGCCGACCGTCCCGTGCCCGGCGATGATCTTGGGATCGTCGTAGGAATGGATGTAGGTGAGGCCCTTGGCCGCGCATTCCTTGTCGGCGAGGTCGAAGGCAGCACCCGCATCCTCCGCCAGCAGCAGGGTCGCGCCGTCTGCGCGAATCCGCGCCTGGGAGCGGGCCGGGGCCTTGTTCGACATGACGACGGTGACGGCGATGCCCATTTCCCTGCCGATCCGGGCGATGGCGATGCCGTGATTGCCGCCGGAGACGGTGATGAGGCCGCGGGCCTTCTCCGCCGCGCTCAGCGCCAGCAGCCGGTTGGTGATGCCGCGCGGCTTGAAGCAGCCGGTCTTCTGCAGCAGCTCCAGCTTCAGCGCGACCGGCACCCCGAGCCGGTCGGAGAGCGCCGGGCTCTGGATCGCCGGTGTGCGCAGCACGCGGCCGGCGATGGCGGTTTCCGCGGCGACGATGTCGTCGATGGTGACGAGATTGCTCATGTCCAGGATCCGGAAAGACAAAGGGCGGGAGCCTGATGCTCCCGCCCACCAGTCTAGGCCGGATCGCGCCGGTTAGGCAGCCTGAACCTTGGTCAGGAACGCCTCGACCGCGGTCTTCAGGTTGGCCTGCTCCTTCAGCATGCTCTCGACCGAGGTGACGAGCTCGGTCGCGGCGCCGCCGGTGCGCTGGCTGGAGGCCGCGACCACCGCGATGGTCGAGGTGACCTCCTGGGTGCCGCGCGCTGCCTGCTGGACGCTGCTGGCGATTTCCTGGGTCGCCGCGCCCTGTTCCTCGACCGCGGCCGAGATCGCGATCGTGTCCTCGCTGATCTTGCCGATCGCCTGGGAGACGCCCTTGATCGCGCTGACCGCCGATTGCGAGGTGCTCTGGATCTCGCCGACCAGGCCGGCGATCTCCTGGGTCGCGTTGGCGGTCTGGTTGGCCAGATTCTTCACCTCCGAGGCGACCACCGCGAAGCCTTTGCCGGCATCGCCGGCCCGGGCCGCTTCGATCGTCGCGTTCAGGGCCAGCAGGTTGGTCTGCGAGGCCACGGATTCGATCAGGTTCACCACATCGCCGATCCGCTGCGCCGCCGAGGCCAAGGCGTCGAAGATGCGGGTGGTCTGCTCGGCCTCGTTGACCGCGTGCTTGGCGCCGTCGGAGCTGGCGGTGACGCGGCGGGTGATCTCCGAGATCGAGGCCGAGAGCTCCTCGGTCGCCGCCGCCACGGTCTGCACGTTCTCCGCCGCCTCGTTCGCGGCGGAAGAGACCGTCGTCGCCTGCTGGCTCGATTCCGAGGCGACCGTCTTCAACCCGTCCGCGGTCGAGCGGAGCTGGTTGGTGGTGGAGGCGATCGTGGTCAGCGAGCGCTTCACCAGGGCGTCGAAGTCGCGGCAGAGCGACTGCAGCTCACGGCCGCGCTGCAGCTCCTGCTCGCGCGCCGCGGCCGCCGCGCTTTCCAGGCGCTCGGCCTCCTGCGCGCCGAGGCGCAGGCTCTCCAGCGCCGCCGACAGCTTGCCGAGCTCGTCCGGATGACGGGCGGGGGGAACCGGCTCGGCATAGTCGCGGGCCGAGAGCCGCGCGACGGCGCCCATGAGCACGTTGACCGGCCGGGTGAAGCGGCGCAACACCGAGCCGATCGCCAGCACCGAGAGCGCCACGGCCACCAGGAAGGCGATGCCGGCGCCGATCAGGGTCCAGAGCGCGCCTTCGCGCCGCTTGTCGGCATGGGCGACCGCCTGGTCGAGCGCGGTAAAGCCGATCGCCAGGATGGTGTCGAACGGGCTGTTGCACATCTTGTTGAAGTCGCCGACCGACATCGGAACCTTGTCCGCGTAAGGCAGGCCGCCGACCAGCGTCTCCATCTTGCCTTCGATGTCGGCGGTGGTCTGGTGCGCCGCCTTGACCGCGTCGGTGATGGCGGCGGGCTCGCCCGGGCGGTCGATCAGCTCGTCGATCAGCTTGAAGGCCGCCAGATAGCCGCCCTCGTTGCCGCGCCATTTGGTCACGGTGTCCGGAGTCGGCGCCGTGTTGCCGGCGATGCCCGCGCGCAGGACCGCGCATTGATTGCCGAACTGGTCGCGCAGAGCCCAGGCGCCGCGGCGGATCTGCACCATCTCGGCGACGGTCGGATCCTGCATGCGCACGTCGTTGCCGAGCTGCACCGAGATCGCGGAGAGCGCGTCGGTCACGCCGTCGATCGAGGCGCGCCATTCCGTCGGCGTGGTCGGCGGGCGCTTGTCCTTTGGCATCGCCAGGATCTGGTCGGGCTGCGATTCCAGGCCCTTCATGGCTTGCCACTTGGCCTCCATGTCGGCGACCAAGGCATCGTGGTCGGGAATGTCGAGATCGGCGACCCGCGCCTTGGCGGTCGCGTAGCTCGCCGCCACCTTGTCGCGCAGGTCCTGCATCACGTCATGGGAATCGCCGTCGGCCAGCAGCATGCCGGTGAACTTCGCCGCCTGGCCGCGCACCGCGAGGATGGCGCTGAACAACACGCGGTCGGTCTCGGTCGCGTCCTGGATCTTGGCGGCGGTGCGGTAGTCCTGCCAGCCGCCCAGCGCGATGATGCCGGTCGCCGTCAGCAGGCTGACGAGGATGATGCCCTGAATGGTGATCAGAAGTCTGGAGATCGAAGTCCGAAACATGGAAGCCCGTGCGATCGAATTTGTGGTTGCACACGCCGCTTTCCGGCGCGTCGATTGGGGCACTTTGCGGTCGATCGATTAACAAAGCCTGAGCGCGTGCTGTCGATCGCGCATGACAGTTCTGCGATTGGATTTGAATTAATCTTCGTAAGCCTGGGCCGGCAAAGAAAAACGGGCGGAGTTCCACACTCCGCCCGTTCTATTTGCATTATTCTGCCGGAATCAGCCGAGATGCATCCACACCGACTTGGTCTGGGTGACGGTGGTCAGCGTCTCCAGGCACTTGTCGCGGCCCATGCCGGACTGCTTGAAGCCGCCCCAGATCGAGGTCATGTCGCCGTGGTCGAAGCAGTTGACCCAGACGATCCCGGCCTCGATGTCGCGCGCCGCCTTGTGGGCGGTCGAGACGTCGGAGGTCCAGATCGAGGCGGCGAGGCCGTAGATCGAATCGTTGGCGATGGCGATCGCGTCATCCAGCTTCTTGTAGGGGATGACGCCGGTCACCGGGCCGAAGATTTCCTCCTTGGCGATCCGCATGTCGTTCTTCACGCCGGTGAAGAGGGTCGGGGAGACGTAGCAGCCCTGGTCCAGCCCCTTCGGCCGGCCGCCGCCGAGCTCGATCTTGGCGCCTTCCTTCTTGCCGATGTCGATATAGCCGAGCACCCGCTTCTGCTGCTCCTTGGTGACCAGCGGGCCCATCGTGGTCGAGGGGTCCAGCGGATCGCCCGGGTTGAAGCTGGCCTTGGCCTTCTCCTTGAACTTCTCGACGAAGGCGTCGTGGATCTTGGCATCGACGATCAGGCGCGAGCCGGCATTGCAGACCTCGCCCTGGTTGCCGTAGATCCCGTTGACCGCGTATTGCACGGCGGTGTCGAGGTCGGGCACGTCGGCAGTGACGATCTGCGGGGTCTTGCCGCCGCATTCGGTGGTGACGCGCTTCATGTTGGACTGGCCGGCATAGACCATCATCAGCTTGCCGACCTCGGTCGAGCCGGTGAAGCCGATCTTGTCCACGTCCATGTGCAGCGCCAGCGCCTTGCCGGCCTCCTCGCCCAGGCCCTGGATCACGTTGAAGACGCCGGCCGGGCCGCCGGCTTCCATGAACAGCCTGGCCATCAGCGCGCCGGAGAGCGGCGACTGCTCGGCCGGCTTCAGGATCACCGAATTGCCGGCGGCGAGCGCCGGGGCCACCTTCCACGACGCCATCATCAGCGGATAGTTCCAGGGGA
>DASZYM010000081.1:0-2225 GCA_035545355.1 Dongiaceae bacterium | reverse complement strand
CCGACGATCGCCGTCGGGATCAGCCAACGGCGCCGCGCGCCTTCCTGATACCAGGCCGCGGCGAAGATCAGCAGCGCCAGCGAGATCACATAGCCGAGAATCGGCAGCAGCACGAGATAAGCGATGCCGATCGCCAGCATCCCGAGCGCGCGCAGGGCGCGATAACGGTCTTGTCGCGAGTCCTCCTCCGCGGCGGTCTTGGCGCGGGCGGTTCGGGCGCGCCGTTGCGCGAGGAGGGACTGACCGATCAGCAGAACCGAGAGGATGCCGAGCGCGATGCCGTAGCTCTTCGGCATGCCGCCGGGGCCGACCGTGTCGCTGAGCTGGCTCGTCGGGATGGCGGCGGCGGCGAGATAGTAGACCACCGCGAAGATCAGAAGACCGCAACCGGCAACGAAATCGCGGGACATGACGCTCTTATCCAAGGGGCAGCAGGCCGAAGGAAGCGGGGCCGGCAAGCTTCTGCCGGCCCCAGGTTGCAGGGGGACTCTTACTGGATGACGCCGGATTGCTTCAGGAACGCCTCGGTGTCGCTGCCGAACTGGGCGATGAACTTGACGTAGTCGTCATGCTTCATGAAGTTCGGCTGCAGCGCGTTCTCCTCGTAGATCTTCTTGTACTTGGGATCGGCAAGCAGCTCGGGGATCGCGGCCTCCCAGGCGGCGATGACCTCGGGCGGCAGCCCCTTCGGACCGGCGAGGCCGCGGAACTTGGTGGCGGCGACATCGACGCCTTGTTCTTTCGCGGTCTTCAGGTCGGGGAACTGATCCAGGCGCTTGTCGCCGACCACGGCCAGCATGCGGACCTTCTTGGCATCGAGCTGGGCGCGGATCTCGCCGATCTCGCCGACGCCGATATCGAGCGTGTGGTTGAGCACGTTGATCTGCATGTCGCCGCCGCCCTCGAAAGTGACGATGGTGGCGTTGACGCCGGTCTTGACCTTGACCTGTTCCAGGATCTGGCGCTCGAGCGAGGCCGGATTGGCGGCGCCCCATTTGCCGCGGCCCGACTTCGCAGCCGCGATCACGTCCTGCAGGGTCTGGAACTGCGAATCCGAGGCCGTGTAGACGATCTCGGGATCGTTGAACAGATTCACCAGCGGCTCGAGATCCTTGTAGGTCGCCTGCGGCTTGCTCAACAGCGAGGTGTACACATAGGTCGGCGTGGTGCCGTAGAACATGCCGCCGTCCGGCTTCGAGGACGCGACGAAGGACATCGCCTTGGCGCCGCTGCCGCCGGTCACGTTATCGACCACCAGGGTCGCGCCCATATAGGGCTGGAGATAGGGCAGCAGCTCGCGCAGATAGACGTCGGTGCCGCCGCCGGGGCTGGAATGGGTGATGAGCTTCACGGTCGAAACCGGATAGGACGGTTCGGCCTGCGCCGCGCCGTGCAGGTTCGCAAAACCGAAAAGCGCCATGGATACGGCGATGGCGGCGCCGGGTAGCCTCCTCATGTTTCCTCCTCAGGATTCCCAGACATTGCTCGCGCGCTTTTGCCTGCGCTTGGAGCTTCGTTGTTCAGAGACGAATGACCGCGATCAGTCGCGCGCTTCGGGCACGGGCTGCGGCACGGTCAGCATCCGGGCCTTGCCGTTCTGAACGTGGCCGAACGCGACCTCGAAGGCGGCGATCGGATCGCCGGACTTCAGGGCCGCCACGATCTGGCGATGCTCGGAATTGGAAACCTCGAGGCCGCCGCCATGCAGCAGGCCTTGGGCGCGAAACAGATGCAGCTCCTTGATGAGCCGGAAGTAGTCGTCGATCAGGCGCTGGTTCTTGCAGAACTCCAGGATCGACTCGTGGAACTTCAGGTTGAGCGGATAGTAGGTGTCGAGCGAGCGCGTCGCCGCCGCTTCATCCATCCGGTCGAGCAGATCGTCGAGCACCGCGAGCTGCTGCTTCGTGATGCGCGCCGCCAAGGTCCGCGCCGCGAGCCCGAACAGTGTCGCGCGCACGTCATAGAGCTCCTCGGCCTCGCGCCGGGAGATCTGCCGCACCAGCACGCCGCGGTTCGGGATCAGCTCCAGCAGGCCCATCTTGGCCAGGGCGCGGCAGGCTTCGCGCACCGGCCCGCGACTGACATTGAAGCGCTCGGCGAGCTGTTTCTCGTTCAGCCGCTGTCCGCTGCGAAAAGAGCCCGAGAGCACGAGCTTCTCGATCTCGTGCTGGAGCACGCTCGTCAGCGACTGGGATTTCAGGATTTCGAGAGCCTCGGCGGTCATG
>DASZYM010000080.1:0-2255 GCA_035545355.1 Dongiaceae bacterium | reverse complement strand
ACACAATCGATCGAGAGAGTCCGATGCTGCTTGGCCTTTGCCAACCGTGCTTCGCTTCCAGCGCGCCGACGCGTTTCGGCACGGCGCGAAGCGGCAAAACTTATACCGGGCTTATACGGAATCGACTGAATCGAAAACCGGATCGAGTCCGATGAACGGGGCTTCCCCGTTCCTTATCAAACGCTTGCCCGGCATTTCCGACGCGAGGAGAGAGCTTTGGCCGCGAAGTTGACCCGCGGCCTCACTCCGCCGCCGGCAGATGCACGACCACCGTCGTGCCCTCGCCCTTGCGGCTGACGATCTTCAGGTCGCCACCATGGAGCTCGGCCAGCGCCTTGGCGAGCGGCAGGCCGAGGCCGGTGCCCTCATGGGTCATGATCGGGTCCGCCCGCACCTGGCCGTAGGGCTGCAGCGCCACGGCGATCTCCTCGTCGGTGAGGCCCGGGCCGGTATCGGTGACCACGATCTCGACGCCCGGCGCGGCGGATTTCGCGAAAGCGACGGAGACGCGGCCGCCGGCGGGCGTGAACTTGATCGCATTGGAGACCAGGTTGAGCAGGATCTGCCTGACCGCGCGCTCGTCGCCATGCACCACCGGCGCATCCGGCGAGGCGGCGAGCTCGAGCGCGACGCCCTTCTGCGCCGCCAGTTGCCCCATCAGGCCCTTGACCGCCGCGCCCAGGCTCGCGGTTTCGAGCGGCCGGATCTGCAGGTCCATCTTGCCCGCCTCGATCTTCGAGATGTCGAGCAGGTCGTTGATCAGCGAGAGCAGGTGATGCGCGCTGGTATGGATCACATCGACATAGTCGACATAGCGCTTGGGCGCGATCTCGCCATAGACACCGATCCGCATCAGGTCGGAGAAGCCGATGATCGCGTTGAGGGGCGTGCGCAATTCGTGCGACATGCCGGCGAGGAAATGCGACTTCGCCATGCTCGCCTGCTCGGCGGCGATCCGCGCCTGGCGCAGGTTCTCCGCCAGGTCCGCCATCTCGCGGGCGCGCCGGCTCTCGCTGTCGGCCACCGAGCGCAGCCGGTCGATCTCGTAGCGCACCTCGGCCAGCCGCGCCTGCTGCTGCACGCGGTCGGCGCTCGAGGCGACATAGGCCTCGTGGAAGCGGCGGTGGAACGCCAGCGCCCGCGCGTGATCGCCCTGCCGCTCGTAGAGGTCGGCGAGATAGCCGGCGGCATGCAGCACGGCATCGACGCTGCCGGTCTCGTCGGCGATCTCCAGCGAGCGCAACAGGCTGTCGCGCGCCTCGTCGAGCCCGCCCAGATGCATCAAGGTCTGGCCCAGCGTGTAGTGATAGTGCTCCTGGCCGCGCTTGTAGTCGCCGCCGACGACCGCCGCATAGCGGTCGAGCAGCGCCTTGGCCGCCGCATAGTCCTGGCAGACCACGTTGTATTCGGCGAGGTTGCCGAGGCAGAGCCGCAGGCCCCAGGGCTCGCCGGCCGCGGCGAGCAGCCGCGCGGCTTCCTCGGTCAGGTCGATCGCGGCGCGCATCGCGCCCTCGAAGCCGGCGAGGTCGTCGCGATCTTTGGCGAGGTAGGCGAGCTCGGCCTGCGACCCGCCGAGATTGATCAGCCACCAGCCGAGCACCACCGGGTCGCCGCCCTGGCGCGCGATGGCGACCGCGCGGGCGCAGAACTCGATCGCCCGGTCCGGCTGGCGGCAGAGCCACAGGATGATGCCGACCACGTTGAGCGCGAGGCTGTGCACCTCGGCATTGCCGGCGGGCTCGGCGAGCTGGAGCGCCAGGATCGATTCCTCGATCGCCTCCTCGGTGCTGCCGAGCTCCGAGAGCAGCCAGGCCTTGTAGGCCCGCGCCCGCGCCTCGGCGGCGACGTGGCCGAGCTCGCGCGCGATCGCGCTGGCCGCGCGCGCATGCAAGAGGCCCTGCTCGGCCTTGCCCATCTGCAGGCAGTACCAGGCGATGTCGGAGGCGCTGCGGCATTCCAGCGCCGCGTCCTGGGACGCCTTGGCCTGCGCATGGACCGCGGTCGCGATCGCCAGCGCCTCGTCGGACCGGCCGGTCCGGCCCAAGGTCCAGGCCTGTTCCAACGGTCCCTTGGCCGTCGGATGGTTTCCAAGAGGATAATCGGCTGCGGTTCTCGCCATCACGGGTTCGGCTCTCGCCTCGGTCTCTCGCTGACCGGACCATAGGTTAGCCGGCAAAGGTAGCCGGTTTCCTAACGAGGCGACGGAAAAGGCGAAATCATCCCGTTGCCGGCATTGCCGGGGAGGCGGGCCGGGG
>DASZYM010000079.1:0-13334 GCA_035545355.1 Dongiaceae bacterium | reverse complement strand
CGCCCCATCCGCGGGATCGAGCTCACCGGCCGCAGCGGCGCGAGCTGGTTCAGTTGCAGCGCCCGCTTGGCGATGTTCTTGGAGTAGTCGCCGATGCGCTCGATGTCCGACGAAATCTTGATCGCCGCCACCACCTCGCGCAGGTCCGAGGCCATCGGCTGCCGCAAGGCCAGGATGCGCAGCGCCAGGGTCGAGACTTCCTGCTCCATGGAATCGATGCGCCGGTCGCTCTCGATCACCGAGGCCGCCGCCTCCGAGTCACGCCGCGCCAGCGCGTCGATCGCCTGGGCGAGCTCGGCTTCCGCCAGGCCGCCCATCTGCGCGATCTCCTGGATCAGGCGCTTGAGCTCGCTGTCGAAGCTTTTGACGGTGTGATCGGCGGTTTGCATCGTGGTCATCTCGTCCATCCTTCGGCGGTCCCTGCATTCCGACCGCAATCGCAGATTACTGCAAATTTGTGACCCTGATGTGACAGTCGGAAGCCTTTGATATCAATGTCCTACCGCCAACTTCGGCACCCCGCCCGCGCGGAGTCGACGCTCGTCGCAGCCGGGAACGCGCCCGCAACCTAGGTCGGAGCGATGAACGGCCCGTTGCGCTTCGATGACAATTTGGTGACCCCATGGAGGGGCCGGGGTCAGCCCTCGGCCGGGAGGTAGAGGGTGAAGGTGCTGCCCTTGCCGATCGTGGAATCGATCTCCAGGCTGCCGCGATGCCGGTTGGCGATGTGCTTCACGATCGCGAGGCCGAGGCCGGTGCCGCCGAGCTGGCGCGAGCGCGCCGCATCGACCCGGTAGAACCGCTCGGTCAGCCGCGGGATGTGCTCGCGGGCGATGCCCTCGCCCTGGTCGGTGATGGTGAGCGCTACCATCGCTTTGGCGCCGCGCAGGCCAGGGAGATGCTCGCGGCTGGCGACCGGATCCTCGATCCGCTGATAGGCGACGCGGACCTCGCTGCCGTCGGGCCCGTATTTGATCGCGTTATCGACCAGGTTCTGGATCGCCTGGATCAGTTCGTCCTGGTCGCCCGGGATGCTGGGCAGCTCCGCCAGGCCCGGGAAGGCCAGCTTCACCTTCCGCTGCTCGGCCTTCAGGGAGAGGCTGTCGCGCACGGTCTTCAGCACATGGCCGAGATCGGCACGGCCGGCGGGCGGCTGATGCTCGTTCATCTCGATGCGCGAGAGCGACAGCAGCTCGGAGACCAGGCGATTCATGCGCTCGGCCTCGCCGCGCATGATGCCGAGGAAGCGCTGGCGCGCCAGCGGGTCGTCCCGCGCCGGCCCCATCAGGGTCTCGATGAAGCCCAGGAGCGCGGCGATCGGCGTCTTCAGCTCGTGCGAGACATTGGCGACGAAATCGCGCCGCAAGGTGAGGGCGCGCTCGGCCGCCGTCGTGTCCTCGATCAGCACCATCATCGTGGCCCCGGCCAAAGCCGGCCGGATCGCCTGCAGCCGCGCCACCAGCCGGCGCTGTCCGCTGCGGCCCTGCGCCTCGGGCAGCTCCACGGGCTCGGTGTCCTGGCCCTCCTCCATCGCCTCGATCGCATCGATCAACGGCGGGTGGCGCAGGAAGGCGAGCAGGTTGCGCCCGGCCAGCGCCCCGCCGAACAGGCGGTTGGCGGCCGCGTTGGCGGCCACGACCCGGCGGTCGTGGTCGAGGGCGAAGAGCGGCGCCGGCACCGATTCCAGCAGGCGCGGCAGCGTCTCGGCCAGCGCGGGCGCGGCGGCGGCCTGCGGTGCAGCGGCGACGCCGGCCGCCTGGCGTGCCCGCCAGGCAACGGAAGCGGCGAGGATCGCGCCGGCGCAGATCCCGACCAGGACCAGCACGCCGGCTTCGAGCTGCGAGGAGAAGGCGATTGCCAGCACCACGACGACCAAAGCCGCGACCGCCGCGACGGTCGGGCTCAGGATCAGCTTCGGCAGGTGAGCCAGGTTCCACATGGGCTTCGGTACCGGGCGGCTATTAGGCCGACCTTTCGGTGGTAAACTCGGGTCGTCCGGTCGGCAACGGAGGCTCGACTCGGGCATTTGTGACAAGGGGCAAGATAGCGGATTTGGAGGCATTTCGGCATGGGCGTCATCAAGACTTCGCGGAACCGTAACTTCCGCGCTACGTGGCGCGCGGCCCTGCTCGCAGGGTCGGCGCTCGTCGCATTCAACCTCGCCATTCCGGCGGCATTCCCGGATTCGACCACGACCACACCGCAATATTCGCAATGGAGCGGAACGAAGGATCAGCAGCTCAAATCGCTGATCGCCGACTTGAAGGCGAAGATCGCGGCGGCCGAGCAGAGCCAGGCGGCCTCGCCCGATTTCCTGGCCGACCTCAAGGCGCTCTCGGCCAAGTTCGACGCGCTGCAGGCCGCCGGCACCACCGCGACCTCATCGACCGCGACGGCGCCGGCTGCGGGCACCCAGCTCTTCGCCGACGATTTCTCCGACGGCAACTACACCGCCAATCCGGCCTGGAAGGTCTCGGCCGGGACCTGGAACGTCGATCTCAACGGCAGCAATCACGGCCTCTATAGCAAGATCAAGGCGCAGAAGGTCAACCTGCAGAACGTGCTGGGCGCGCTGCTGAGCCAGCAGAGCAACACCCAGAGCCAGAACCAGTTCGCCTCGATCTATACGCCGGTCAAGCTGCCCAATGCCTTCACCCTGAAGGTCACGCTGACCTCGCGGGACAAGCAGGGCGGGCTCAATCTCGGCGTCTACCAGGGCGCCTCGGGCAGCACGCTCTATCGCATGGTCTATCAGCCCGGCAGCGCGCCGGGCATCTCGATCCAGAAGGTGACGTCGTCGGGCGTCACCACGCTCGGCAGCTCGACCGGCAGCCTCAATTTGGAAGACGGCCAGCCGCATGATCTCGTGCTGGCGCGCGATGCGTCCGGCAACATGACCGTGACGGTCGACGGCAAGCAGGCCGCGACCGCCAAGGATACCTCGCTCACCGGCGACATGACCGGATTGCTGTTCGTCAATTCCGGCGGCACCTATTACATCCGCAGCGTGACGGTGACCGCGAGCTAGCAAAAGGAGACGGGCGGACCGGACAGGAGGAGACGGCCCGCCCGCCTCTCATCGGCCAGACTCTCAGTTCGCCGCCGTCTGGTCGATCTTGGTCTTCAGGTCCTGGTATTCCTCGCAATCGCCGCAGGCGGCCTTCAGCACCGCCAGGCGCTCCTTGGCCTTGTCCGGCTGCTTCAGCTCCAGATAGAGCTCGCCCAGGTATTCGTTGGCGCCGAGATGCTTGGGCTCGAGGTTGAGCGCGCGGTTGTAATAGTCGAGCGCCGCGTCGGTCTTGCCGGTCTTGCGATAGGTGTAGCCCATCAGGTTGAGGATATCGGGGTTGTTCGGCGACGCCTGATCCAGCGCCACCAGCTTGGGGAGCGCCTGATCGAAATCGCCCGCATCGACCAGCGCCTTGACCGCCGTGAAATCCGGATTGGCCGCATTGTCCGGCGTCACTTCGTCATCGACGGCGAAGGCCGCACTCGCGCCGGCGATCAGCAGCGCCGCCGCGACGACGAACGTATTCGTGTATCTCGACATGATTGATCCTTTCATCAACATCCTCCCCGATACGGGGAGGGACTCTTTCTTCTCCCTCCCCCGATACGGGGGAGGGCAGGGGTGGGGGTGAGTCGGCGTAGATCCAGTTTCGATCGAGCGGACCGATCTCAGACCGTCGGATGGTCCTCGATCTTCGGCATCGGCAGGCCGGTCTCGATCTCGCGCCAGCCGATGCCGTGATCGCTCGCCGCCGGATCCCAGGGCAAAGGCGCCTTCTTGCCCGGCGTCTGCGGCGTGGGCAGCGGATACATCGCCGAGCGCGCCGAGACGTGCATCACATTGCCCTCCTGCTTGGAGATATCCTGATGCACATGGCCGTAGAACACGGTCACGTGCTTGAAGGGCTGCAGCAGGGCGACCGCCTGTGCGCCGTCCTTGGTCGCCCAATCCCATTCGGGCTTGAGGTCGAACAGCGGGCGATGGGCGAGTACGACGATCGGCGAGTCGGGATCGCGGCCCTTGAGATCGGCGGCGAGCCAGGCGAGCTGCGCCTGGCCGAGCTGGGCCTTCGGATCCGAGGCGTTGTCGAGGGCGATGAAATGCAGGCCCTTATGGTCGAAGGTGTAGTTGAGCTTGCCGAACACCTCCATGAAGGCCTTGCCGGCATCGCCGCCGGCATCGTGCTCGCCGGCGAGATAGACATGGTTCTTGTTGTCCAGCCCGCCCAGCATGGCCTTCACCTCGGTCATGCGCTTGCGGCGCTCCTGCGGGTCCTTGGTCATGTGGGTCAGGTCGCCGGTGAAGACGATGAAATCCGGCTGCTGGCCGAGGCCGTTGATGGCGGCCACCGCCTTTTCCAGGCTGCCCTTGGTGTCGGGATTGACCTTGGGGTCGCTGAAGCCCCAATGCAGGTCGGAGAGCTGGATGAAGTAGAAATCGTCCATGCCGGCGGCGCGGGCGCGCAGGCCGGGCAGGGCCGAGGCGAAGACCACCCCGCCGCCCAGGGCGGCGAGCTGCATCAGCGACCGGCGGCTGAGTCCGGCCGGCGCGTTGGTTTCCGGGGTGGCAAACGAGACAGGCTTCTTTGACATTGGCGGTTTCCTTGCGGCGGTTCGTCGGATGACGTGAACGAACAGCAAGACCGGCCCCGAGACCGCGTTATTCCAAGGAATCCGCTTCGGGAATAAAATCGACCCGGCCCCGGTATAAACCTCTTGGAGCGTGGGGCAGGATGCGTAGACCGGCCGGAGAGGGTATTGCCCGAAGAACAGGAACAGACAGGCGAGCAGCGGCGCCGGTTCCAGGCGCTGGTGCTGCCGCATCTCGACGATGCGGTCAATTTCGCCTGGTGGCTCGCCGGCAACCGCGCCGATGCCGAGGACATCGTCCAGGAGGCGATGTTGCGGGCCTATAAGTATTTCGACCGCTTCAACGGCGAGCGCGCCCGGCCCTGGCTGCTGACCATCGTGCGCAACACCTGCGCCACCTGGATGCAGCGCAACCGTCCGCGCGCGCTGGTCTTGGTTTCGGATGCCCGCGACGAGGCCGAGCTGGAAGCTGGGCGGCAGGACGAGAGCGTGCCTTCGCCGGAGGTGCAGTCGGAGCATCGCGAGCTCGGCCGCGCCATCGACCGCGCGGTCTCGGCTTTGCCGACCGAGTTCCGCGAGGTCATCCTGCTGCGCGAGGTGGAGGAGCTCTCCTACAAGGAGATCGCCCATGTGCTGGACGTGCCGATCGGCACGGTGATGTCGCGCCTGGCGCGGGCGCGCAAATTGCTGCAAGCGCGGCTGAAGGAGGCCGTGGGATGAAGGACGCCGATTTCAGCGGCTGCGATGCGCTGCATCTCTATTTCGACGGCGAGCTCGACACGGTCGAGAGCCTGGCCTTCGAGAAGCATCTCGAGACCTGTGCGCAATGCCGCGCCGATCTCGCCGAGTTCCAGCAGATCCGGGTCGACATCCAGGCGGCCCTGAGCCGCGCCGGCGCCAGCCAGGGATTGCGCAGCCGCCTCGATGACGCGCTCGATGCCGAGGAGCGGCCGGTCAATCCGCGGCGATGGGACTGGCGCCGCCTCGCGGTCGCCGCGGCCGTCGTCGCGATGGTCTCCAGCGGCAGCACCTATTTCCTGGAGCAGCCGTCCGAGGAGGCACTCTGGACCCAGGGCGTCGTGCTCTCCCATGAGCGCGCGATGCTCTCGGGCCACGAGATCGACGTGGTCTCGTCCAACCGCCATACGGTGAAGCCGTGGTTCAACGGCAAGACGACGGTGGCGCCCCTGGTGCCCGATCTCAGCGATGCCGGCTTCCCGCTGGTCGGCGGACGGCTGGACGTGCCGATCGACCGCGCCATGCCGGCCATCATCTACCAGATCGGCCCGCATGTGCTCAGTCTCTACATGCAGCCCGCTTCGGGCGAATCCGCGCCCAGCCTGAAGAAGGTCGACGGTTTCTCGGTCCTCTCCTGGAAGCAGTTCGGCTTCGCCTTCACCGCCGTCACCGATGCCGACGGCGCCGAAGCGGGCAAGTTCCAGAAGGCCTTCACCGAGAAGGCCGCGACGATGCCGTGATGCGCGCCGCCTGAGCCGGCGCGCCGCACCTACCGGCTGAGCGGCGTCGTCGCCAGCGCGGCAAAGGCGGCTGCCGTGACGATCTCGTTCACCGTGGCGCCGGTCTGGACGATCTGCACCGGCTTTTCCAACCCGACCAGGATCGGGCCGATCGCGGTGCCGCCCAGTTCCTGCATCAGCTTGGCGACGATATTGGCCGAATGCAGCGCCGGCATGATCAGCACATTGGCCGGGCCGTTCAGCCGGCAGAAGGGATAGAGCTCCTTCATCAGGCCGAAATTGAGCGCCACGTTGGCCTGCATCTCGCCATCATACTCGAAATCGACCCTGCGTTCGTCGAGCACGTGGACGGCCTCGCGGATGCGTTCGGCCTTCTCCCGCGGCGGGTGGCCGAAATTGGAGAAGGAGAGCAAAGCGACCCGGGGCTCATGGCCGAGATGCCGGGTGATCGACGCGCATTGCACGGCAAAGTCGGCGAGCTGCTCCGGCGTCGGCAATTCGTGCACCGAGGTGTCGGCGATCAGCACGGTGCGGCCGCGGGCGATCAGGATCGAGACCGACATCAGGGTCTGGCCGTCGCGGGTGTCGAACACCTTGGTCGCATCGTCCAGGCAGACATAGAAGCTGCGGGTAACGCCGGTGACCATCGCATCGGCATGGCCTTCGGCCACCATGCAGGCGGCGAAGATGTTGCGGTCCTGGTTGACCATGCGCTGGGCGTCGCGCTGCAGGAAGCCCTGGCGCTGCAGCCGCGCATAGAGCCGATCGGCGTAGAGCTTGTTATGCGGGGAGACCCGCGCATTGACGACTTCCAGGTTAGCCGCATCGGCCAGGCTCGAGGACTTGATGGTCTCGGCGATGCGCTCGCTGCGGCCGACCAGGACCGGCGTGCCGTAGCCCGCGGCGCGGAAGGCGATCGCCGCGCGGATCACCTTCTCCTCCTCGCCCTCGGCGAAGACCACGCGCTTGGGGTTGTGCTGCACGCGGTCGAAGATCAGGTGCAGCGAGCCGGCGCTGGGATCGAGCCGGCCCTTGAGCGAATGGACATAGGTCTCCATGTCGATGATCGGGCGCCGGGCGACGCCGCTATCCATCGCCGCGCGGGCGACCGCCGGCGGGATATGCGAGATCAGCCGCGGATCGAACGGCACCGGGATGATGTATTCCGGACCGAAGCGCAGGCGCCGGCCGCTATAGGCGGCGTCCACCTCGTCCGGCACGTCCTGGCGCGCCAGCTCCGCCAGGGCGCGCGCCGCGGCGATCTTCATCGGCTCGTTGATGGTCGAGGCGCGGACATCGAGCGCGCCGCGGAAGATGTAGGGGAAGCCCAGGACGTTGTTCACCTGGTTGGGGTAGTCGCTGCGGCCGGTGGCGACGATCGCGTCGTCGCGCACGGCCTTCACTTCCTCCGGCGTGATCTCGGGATCGGGATTCGCCATGGCGAAGATGATCGGCTTGCCGGCCATGGCGCGGACCATCTCCGGCGTCACCGCGCCCTTGACCGAGAGGCCGAGGAAGGCGTCGGCGCCTTCCATCGCCTCGGCCAGGCTGCGCGCCTTGGTGGGCACGGCATGGGCCGTCTTCCACTGGTTCATGCCCTCGGTGCGGCCCTGGTAGATCACGCCCTTGGTGTCGCAGAGCACGACATTGTCGCTGGCGATGCCGAGCGCCTTCACCAGCTCGGCGCAGGCGATGGCGGCGGCACCCGCGCCGTTGATCACCAGCCTGGTCGATTTGATGTCGCGGCCCGTGAGGTGCAGCGCGTTGAGCAGCCCGGCGGCGGCGATGATCGCGGTGCCGTGCTGGTCGTCGTGGAACACGGGGATGTTCATCATCTCGCGGAGCTGCTGCTCGATGATGAAGCATTCCGGCGCCTTGATGTCCTCGAGGTTGATGCCGCCGAAGGAGGGCGCCAGATAGCGCACCGAGTTCACGAAGGCATCGACATCGCGGGTATCGACTTCGAGGTCGATGGAATCGATATCGGCGAAGCGCTTGAAGAGGACGGACTTGCCCTCCATCACCGGCTTCGAAGCCAGCGCGCCGAGATCGCCCAAGCCCAGGACGGCGGTGCCGTTGGAGATCACCGCCACCAGGTTGCCCTTGGCGGTGTAGTCATAGGCGGTGTTCGGATCCTTGTGGATCCGCAGGCAGGGCCAGGCGACCCCCGGCGAATAGGCGAGCGAAAGATCGCGCTGGGTGGTCAGCGGCTTGGTGGCGATGATCTCGATCTTTCCGGGGCGCCCCTGCATATGGAAGCCAAGGGCGTCTTCCTCGGTAAAGGTCGGCTTGATCGCGGACATCTGGGGGCTACTTCCTGATTGTTGCCGCCGGCGCGTCTCGGAAGGGTTCCGGCTTTGCTGTCAGGAATAGTGCATCATCGCCGACCATCCACCAAGGGCAACGCAATCGCAGCATGGATTGAGCGGTTGCAGCAATTCGATGGGACGGCGAACCCAAGGGCGCAGCGGGGCGACGTCGGTCGTCAGCCGATCGTCAGCACCACCCGTCCGACGATCTTGCCCTGGCGCAGGCGGTCGAGCACCGAATTTGCCGCGTCGAGCGGCGCCGTCGCGACCTCGGCGGCGACCGCGCCGCGCAAAGCGAAGGCGACCGCCTCGTCGAGATCGAGCCGGGTGCCGACGCTGGAGCCGCGCACCGTCAGTTCGCGGCCGGAGATCGCGGCGATCGAGGCCTTGAGTTCGTCCGCCTTGCCGCCCGGCAGGCCGAGGAAGACCACGGTGCCGCCGGGCCGCAGCATGCCGATCGACTGCTCGAAGGCCTTGGTGGCGACCGCCGCGACAACCGCGCCATGCGCGCCGCCGCCCGTGGCCTTGCGCAGGGCCGAGACCGGATTGCCCTCGCGCGCATCGAGCGCGACCTCGGCGCCGAGCTTCCTCGCCAAAGCCAGCTTCTCCGGATCGATATCGACCGCGGCGACGCGCAGGCCCATCGCCTTCCCGTACTGGACCGCGATATGCCCGAGCCCGCCGATGCCGATGACGGCGAGCCACTGGCCGGGCCGCGCATTGGTCCGCTTGATGCCGCGATAGGTGGTGACGCCGGCGCAGAGGATCGGCGCCACCTTGATGAGATCGGCATCCTTCGGCAGCCGTGCGACGAAGTCGGCGCGCGCGAGCATGGTTTCGGCATAGCCGCCGGGCTTGGAATAGCCGGTCGCTTCGCCGGACTTGCAGATCGTCTCCATGCCGGCGAGGCAGGATTCGCAATGGCCGCAGGCGCTCCACATCCAGGGCACGCCGACCACGTCGCCGGTCTCGAAGCCGGTCACGCCGGGACCGATCGCGGTGACATAGCCGGTCACTTCATGGCCGGGAATGAGCGGCAGAACCGGGCCGGGCGTCCAATCGCCATCGACCGCATGGAGATCGCTGTGGCAGACGCCGCAGGCGGCGACCTTGACCAGAAGCTCGCCGGGGCCGGGCTCGGGGATCGGCAGAGTCTCGATCGCGAGCGGCGTCCCGGTCGCGCGCAGCACGGCGGCCTTCATGGTCTTGGTCATCGCATCCCCTTTCGTTGGTGTACGGTCATGCGGCCGCCCACGCCCATCTCGTCATGGTCCGCGAAGGCGGGCCATCCACGAATTTGCATCCGCCGCTCAGTTCGTTCCGGCTCATACACGATCCCGCGCACGAAACTCGTGGATGGTCCGCCTGCGCGGACCATGACGATCATAGCGAAGAACCACGGGCGGCAAGCTTCATCATCGTCTTATCAGCGCGGCGATCCGCTGCCGCACGATCGCGATCTCCTGCTCCTGCACGGCGCGGCCGTCGGTGGTCGCGCCTTCGTTGATCACGCGCTTCTGCTCCAGGACATGCAGGAAGTCGCGCAGGTCGCGATAGGGCGTCATCCAGCGACGCGTCACCAGGTGGTCGCGCAGCCGGTCGAGCCAGTCGGGCGCGCGCCCCGCGCGCTGCCGCCGCCGCCGCCGCGCATCGATCGAGAGGCCGAGGCCGCGGCTGGAGAAGCGCGTGAGATGATCCGGGATCGCCAGCATGAAGACCTCGACCGGCTTTCCGGTGACGCAGGCATCGGCGATCATATTGGCGCTGTCGCAGGTGACCAGGAACCGGTCGGCCAATCCCAGCAGCGCCGGATAGGGATTGGGCTCTTCCGGCGGCCAGGCGAAGATGCGATGCGCCGCGTCGTCCTTCAAGCCGCGCTCCAGAATCCCGCGCACCGCTTGGGGCGTGCGCCGGCCATAGGCGATCAGCAGCGATCCGCCGAAAGCGCGTCGCAGCTCCTGCATGCGCCCGAGCAGACGCGCTCCGTCCGCGGCGGTGAAGGCGATCGGCGAGGACGGCCCTCCGACCAGCACGCCGAGCCAGGGCCGCGGCAAGGCGGCGAGCCGCGGCGCCCAGGCGGCGATCGCATCGGCCTGCTGCGTCGGATCCGGGCGCACGATCGGCAGAGTGAGCGTGATCATATTGGCGGTCGGCGCGATGCCGTATTGCGCGGTCTCCAGGATGAGATCGATCCGCTCCGGCTTCGCCGCCAGGCGGCCGAGCTGCACATGCACCACGCGCCCGCCGCTCTGCCGCTTGATCCATTGCGCGACGATGCAGGGCGTCGAGCCGCAGGCGATGACCGCGTCCGGCCAAGGCGCCTCCAGGCCGCTCTTCGCCATGGCGGCGATGTCGGGCGGGCGATACGGCCGGCGCTTGGCCGCCTGGCGCAGATCGGCGTCGATCGGGCGCACCGCCGCATCGAAGCCGGTGGCGGCGAGGCTGTGGCCGAGCGCGAGCACCTGGGCGTTGTCGCCGGCGAGCTTGCCTTGCAGCAGCCAGAGGCGCGGAGCCTTCGTCCCGTCCGACTCGCGCAAGATCCTGGAGCTCCGTCATGCCTCGCTTCGGCGGGACTATGACCGAGCGGCGTGCGGCTCACAACCTGAGAGGAGCCCAGGGCTCAGGCGGGATCAGGCGGCTTCGGCGGCGATCAGACTGGGCTCGATGCGGCCGGGTGAGCCGGTGCGCGCCGCGGTCACCAGGCCGGCGATGCGCGTCGCCATCGCGTCGAGCTCCTGGGCCTGGATGCGCTGGGCGAGATCGCCGGCATCGGGTGCCAGCAGGCCCTTCGTCTCCAGATCATGCAGGAAATGCCCCATCTCGTCCCAGGGCCGCATCCAGTGCCGCGCGACCAGCGCATCGCGCAACCGGTCGAGCATGTCCGGGCTCCGGCCGTCGCGGCCGCGCCGCCGGCGCCGCACATCGAGCGAGAGACCCAGTCCGCGCGACGAGAGGCGCGTCACGTAATCGGCAATCGGCAGGCGGACCAGCTCGACCGGCTTTCCGGTCATGCAGGCATCGGCGATCATCGAGGCGCTGTCGCTGCTGACCAGGAAGCGGTCGCCCATCGCCAACACCGCCGGATAGGGATTGGGCTCGGGCGCCGGCCAGCCGACCGACCAGGACGGCAGGTCGCGCGCTGCTGCGATCCTCGCCGCGAGGCGGTGGCGCAACCGTCCCGGCATGCGCCGGCCGACGACCGTGATCAGCGAACCGGCCTCTGCACCGGCTCGTGCCATCGCCTCATTCGCGATCCGGTCGGTGACGGTCTCGTCGAAGGCGATGCGTGCCATCGGCCCGCCGACCAGCAGCACAATCCAGGGCCGCGGCAGGTGCTGGAGATGCGGCGTCCAGGCGGCGACCGCAGCGGCGGACTGCGCCGCGTCGCGCGACACGAAGGGCAGGGTCAGCGGCATGAAATTCGGCGCCGCGGGAAGCCCGTATTGCGCGGTCGCGGCCAGGAGATCGAACGAGGCCATCGGCGCGGCGATGCGACCGAGATGGACATGGACCATCGGCCCGGCCGAGGCCTGCGCTGCGCGGCGCTTCAGCCAGGCGCCGACCACGCCGTAGAACCGGCTGCAGGACAGGACGACATCGGGAAAGGGCGGCTCGAGGGAATCCGACATCCCGGCGAGGATCGCGCCCGGCAGCGTCTTGAGGTGGACCTTCCGGCCGGCACGGAAGCGGATCGAGCGCGTCTCGCAGACCCAGCCGAACCGGCGGGTCAGATGCTCGCCGAGGCCGCGGACCTGGGCATTGTCGCCGCCATATTTGCTGAGCAGCAGCCAGACCCGGATCGGGTCCTCGGGGGCGGGCCGGGAGGACAAAGCGAGGGGATCGAGCAAGCCGGAATCCATGGAGCACCCGTTGCGCCCAGCCTTTCACGGTTTCCTGGCAGATCGCTGACGGCGGGCGCTAAGCTCTTCTGTTAGCACCCGATTGTTGCAGCCGGACGGACGCGTCGCGGAATTGCGGCCCGGCGGCGGTCCGATTGTGGTCAAGAACGGCTTTCGATGCTAATCGGGTCGCCATGCACGATCAGGTTCCTGCCACGCCCGCTTTGCCGACCGAGGCCAATCCCGGACCCAAGGATCCGGCCGTCACACCGATGATGGCGCAATACCTCGCCGCCAAGCGGCAGCATCCGGATTGCCTGCTGTTCTATCGGATGGGCGATTTCTACGAGCTGTTCTTCGAGGATGCGGTCAAGGCCTCGGCCGCCCTCGACATCGCGCTCACCAAACGCGGCAAGCACGATGGCGACGACATCCCCATGTGCGGCGTCCCGGTCCATGCCCATGACGCCTATATGGCGAAGCTGGTGCGCCAGGGTTTCAAGGTCGCGGTCTGCGAGCAGATCGAGGATCCGGCCGAGGCGAAGAAGCGCGGCTCGAAATCGGTGGTGAATCGCGCCGTCGTCCGCATCGTGACGCCGGGGACGCTCACCGAGGACGAGCTGCTCGAAGCCCGCGCGCATAATTACCTGGTGGCGCTGGCCGACGCGGCGGGCGGGCTCGGCCTCGCCTGGGTCGATATCTCGACCGGCGGCTTCTTCGTGCAGGCGATCGAGGCGCCGGGTCTGGCCGCGGCTTTGGCCAGGCTCGATCCCAACGAGATCCTGCTGCCCGACCGACTTTTGAACGAAGGCGCGCTGTTCGATCTCTTCGCCGATTGGCGGCGGCAATTGTCGCCGCTCCCCGGCAGCCGCTTCGACAGCGAGAACGCGCGTCTCAGGCTGCAGAAGTTTCTGGGCGCCGCGACCCTCGACGCTTTCGGCGCCTTCAGCCGCGCCGAGATCGCGGCGGCGGGCGCTATCCTTGACTATGTCGCGCTGACCCAGCAGGGCAAGATGCCGCGGCTGGCGGCGCTGAGGCGGGTGACTTCCGGCGCGATCCTGGAAATCGACGCGGCGACGCGGCGCAACCTGGAGCTGACGCGGAGTCTC
>DASZYM010000078.1:0-4820 GCA_035545355.1 Dongiaceae bacterium | reverse complement strand
CACCGGGTAATGGGTGGCGAGCGCAATATAATCGGCGGCGCCCAGAGGGCGTGCGCAGAGCTCTTCGAAATCGAACCAGGCGACTCGTCCGGCCTGCCGCGGCACGTCGAGTCGACGTCCCTGAACGGTGAGCGAGGTCGGGGTCGCCGGGCGGCCGCCGCTGAGGCGGGTGAAGGCCTGCTCCATCTTCGCCTCGGACGAAGGCCCGAGCGGCGAATGATAGAGGCTGAGGTCCTTCAGGCGCTGCAGCCGGTAGTCGCGGGCGGCATCGAGCTCGAGGACGTCGAGCTTCTCTTTGAGCAGCGCGATGAAAGGCAGGAACCGGTCGCGCTGCAGCCCACCCTGATAGAGATCGTCGGGCGCCCAGTTGGAGGTCGCGACCACGACCACGCCACGGTCGAACAGCTCGGTGAAGAGCCGACCCAGGATCATCGCGTCGGCGATGTTGGTGACGTGGAACTCGTCGAAGCAGAGCAGCCAGGTCTCCGCCGCGATCTTGTCGGCCAGAGCCGGGATGAGATCGACCTGCTTGGGCTTCTCCTGGCGCCAGCGATGCAGCGTCTCGTGCACTTCCAGCATGAAGGCATGGAAATGGACCCGGCGCTTGGCGGTGACGGGCGCGGTCCGAAAGAACAGGTCCATCAGCATGGACTTGCCGCGACCGACGGCGCCGTAGATGTAGAGGCCTTGCGTCGAGCCTTCGCCATCGACGTCGTCGCGGCGGCCGATGCCGAAGCGCTGGCGCCAGCGATCCATCCAGCCGCCGTTCACAGCGGGGCGATAGTCCTTCAGCGCATTGGCGACGGATTGCAGTTTCTGAACGGCGAGCTCTTGCGCCGCATCATGTTCGATCCGACCGCTCTGCCTCATGGCGCGATAGGCGGCGAGCGGTCCGTCATCCGTCATCGAAGCGACCAACGGTCCGAGGGAGTGCAGAGAGGCGACTCGGTCAATATGCATATTGCGCGGATGTGAACATATTTTTTGGTTTTTATCCATTGCGAAGTTAACAAATCATTTCCGCTCGCGCGCGAATCGCCCGCGCGTGAGTCATCGCCGCAACAGATTCGACCTCCATCGACGGATGAAGACGCATCACGCGAGCGCGCGATGCGCTTCAGCGATGCTCGATCGGGTCGCAAGGCGACGCTGCGATGATCGGCGACGAGACATGCTCGTCGCCGAAGACAGAAAATCTGTCAGAGGCCGCTCAGCGGCTTGCCGTTCACGGTGATCATGCCGCCGGGTGCTACGGTCAGCGTGTATTTGTCGACCGGCTTGCCATCGGCGCCGGTCTCGCGCTTCGCGAGGTCGTGCAGCTGCTGCAGGATCGGCAGGGCGTTCATCGACACCGGATCCGGCGTCGCATTGAAGAGTGCCGTCACGTCGTCGAGGCCCGTCAGGCCGAGATCGACCGTGCCGGCCGGCATGCCCGTCGCCAGCGTGAAGGCGCCGTCGGCGGTGAGATGCGCCTTTGCCGCATCGAGCCAGGAGGGATCGACGGTGAGCTTGATATTCGACTGGCCGATCGTGGTCATGAAGGCGCCCATCAGCGCGAACCGCGCGGCCTCGACCCGCGACGGGTCGCCGCTCGTCAGCTCCGGCAGCGTGTTGGCGACCGCCTGGACCAGCGAAGGCACCGGCAGATCGGTCGCCCGCAAGGACAGGCTGCCGGCTTTCGGCAGGATGGCCTGGGCCCTGGGATCGCTCATCTCGGGCGACTTCACGTCGAGACCGTCATGCTTCAGGGTCAGGTCGATCTCCGCCTTGTCGGTGTCGATCCCCTTGAAGGCGAAGTCGCTGCCGGCATGCGCCAGGCTGAACGACGCACCGTCCTTGCCGGCCGCGGCGAGCCCCTCGATCTGCAGGCTCGCGCTGTAGCCGGAGACCGTCTTCGGCAGCGCGGCGACGACATCGGCCAGGGCCTTGCGGTCGTCGTCGGTGAGCGGCGGCATCGTCGGAGCGGGCGTCGGGGCCTGGGTCGTCGCATCACCCGATGGGCTGCCGGATTGCGTCCCCGATTGCGCATCGACCTGCGCGCCCGCGGCCTGCTCCGCGGCCGGCGCCAGTTTCGCCATCAGCGCGCGCAGCTTCTCCATCTGCTTCTGATAGGCCGGCAGGTCGAAACCGGCGATGGAAGCCTTGTCCTCCACCTTGGCGATCTTGAACGCGACGTTCTCGCTCGGCGATTGGACGGTGAAATCGGAGAGGACGATGTCGGTATTCGCGTCCAGCCGACCGTTCCCGGCATCCTTGCCGTCGCCATTCATCGTGAGGCTGTCGGCATGCACGGTCAGGTCCGGCGCATCCGCCGCTTTGACCGAGAGGTCGCCGATCTGCCAGGCGAATTTCAGGAAGGCGTGCAGCGGCGTGGACCAGGTCGCCGAGAAGGGGCCGCTCGACATCCGCACGGTCGCCGCGGTCTTGGCATCCAATACCACCGGGATCTCGGCGGGGAGCTTCAACTGGTCGACCTGGTAGGTGTCCTTGTCCGCCGGAGTCAGGCGGTAATCGACTTCGCCGAGGGTGACGCCCTCGCCTTTCGTGTCGCCGAACCGGAGGCCGGTGATGGCGACCGCGAAGCTCTTGTCGGTCTTGCTGGGGGTCACCGTGACCTTGTCATGGTGCAGCGTGACCGGGTTCGCCGGATCGCTGATCAAGGCGAGGTAGCTCTCGATCCCCTTGGCGATGTCGTCGGCCTCCTTCTGCCGGGCGGCGCTGTCATCGCCGCAGCCGGCGAGCGGCAGAACCAGGAAAGCGGCGGCAAGGACAAAGCCGGTCCCGCGCGTCGCGCGGCCGGTTGAGCGAAACAGATTCATGAGCATCCCCCGATACAAGTCGGCTGCCCGACTGCCGCCAGGATAGCAGAGTTCGGATGACGGCCAAGCGACGGCCGTCACAGGCAGACCGTCACGCCGACTGGAGCCGGATGCCCGGGCCAAGCCCGGGGCATGATTAAAAGATGGAGACTAGCGCCGCTCCACCATGAGCTTCTTGATCTCGGCGATGGCCTTCGCCGGATTGAGGCTCTTCGGGCAGGTCTTGGTGCAGTTCATGATGGTGTGGCAGCGATAGAGGCGGAACGGATCCTCGAGCTGATCCAGCCGCTCGCCGGTCGCCTCGTCGCGGGAATCGGCGATCCAGCGATAGGCCTGCAGCAGGATCGCCGGGCCGAGGTAGCGGTCGCCGTTCCACCAATAGCTGGGACAGGCGGTCGAGCAGGAGAAGCAGAGGATGCATTCCCACAACCCGTCGAGCTTGGCGCGCTCGGCCGGCGATTGCGGGCGCTCCCTTTCCGGGGGAGGCGTCTCGGTCTTCAGCCAGGGCTCGATGAGCTGGTACTGGGCGAAGATCCGCGTGAGATCCGGGACCAGGTCCTTCACCACGTCCATATGCGGCAGCGGGTAGATCCGGACCTCGCCGGGCATGTCGCTGATATACTTGGTGCAGGCGAGCGTGTTGGTGCCGTCGATGTTCATCGAGCAGGAGCCGCAGACGCCTTCGCGGCAGGAGCGCCGGAAGGTCAGGGTCGAATCGACCTCGTTCTTGATCTTGATGAGGGCGTCGAGGACCATCGGCCCGCATTGATCGAGATCGATCTCGTAGGTGTCGATCCGCGGATTCCCGCCGACATCGGGATCCCAGCGATAGATCTTGAACGCCTTGACGCGCTTGGCGCCGGCCGGCGCCTTGAAGGTCTTGCCCGCCTGCGGACGGCTGGCGGCGGGGAGAACGAGTTCGGCCATGATTACCCCCGCGCCTTCAGTAGACCCGCGCCTTGGGCGGGAAGGATTGTACGTCGTTGGACAATGGCTGCATGTGCACCGGGCGATAGTCGATGGTGACCTTGCCGTTCTCGTCGAGCCAGGAAATGGTATGCTTCATCCACTTCTGGTCGTCGCGCTCGGCGAAATCCTCGCGGGCATGGGCGCCGCGGCTTTCCTCGCGGTTGAGCGCCGATTCGATCGAGACCACGGCCTGGTCGAGCAGGTTCTCCAGCTCCAGGGTCTCCATCAGATCGCTGTTCCAGATCAGCGAGCGGTCCTCGACCTTGACCCGGTCGCGGCTCTTCCAGATATCGCGGATCTTGGCGACCCCTTCGGCAAGCGACTTGCCGGTGCGGAAGACCGCGCAATCGGTCTGCATCGCCTTCTGCATGTCGAGGCGGAGCGTGGCCGTCGGGACGTCGCCCTTGGCGTTGCGCGCCTTGTCCAGGCGATGGAGCGCGAACTGGCCGGCATCCTTGGGCAGCGGGCGATGCTTCTCGCCCCTGGCCAGGATCTCGGCGGCGCGGAGCGCCGCGGCGCGACCGAAGACGACAAGGTCGAGCAGCGAATTGGAGCCCAACCGATTGGCGCCATGCACCGAGACGCAGGCCGCCTCGCCGATCGCCATCAGGCCCGGGACGGTCGCGTTCGGATCCTCGCCCTTCTTGGTGACGGCTTCGCCGCGATAATTGGTCGGCACGCCGCCCATATTGTAGTGGCAGGTCGGCAGAACCGGGATCGGCTCGCGGGTCACATCGACGCCGGCGAAAATCTTGGCGGATTCGGAAATGCCCGGCAGGCGCTGATGCAGCACGGCGGGGTCGAGATGGTCGAGATGAAGGAAGATGTGATCCTTCTTCTTGCCGACGCCACGGCCTTCGCGAATTTCGATCGTCATCGCGCGCGAAACGACGTCGCGCGAGGCGAGGTCCTTGGCGGAGGGCGCATAGCGCTCCATGAAGCGCTCGCCCTCGCCATTGACGAGATAGCCGCCTTCGCCGCGCGCGCCTTCGGTGACGAGGCAGCCCGAGCCGTAGATGCCGGTCGGATGGA
>DASZYM010000077.1:0-8563 GCA_035545355.1 Dongiaceae bacterium | reverse complement strand
CCGCCGCTTTCGGAGATCATCAAGGGGCTGCTGAAGTTCAGCAACAACGTGACCGCCGAGCTGATCGGCGCGACGGCGATGCAGAAGCTGACCGGACGCGTTCTCTCGCAGGAGGACTCCGCGGCCGCGCTCACCGCCTGGCTGAAGGACCGGTTCCCGGCGGTGGAATGGCGCGGCTTCACCCTGGTCAACCATTCCGGCCTCGGCAATCGCAACCGCGCCTCGCCGCGGCAGATCGCCGGCATCCTGACGGCGCTCTCGCGCGACCCGGTGCTTGCCGGCCTCATGAATCGGATCATGACCGACGATCCCAAGGCCGAGGCGGCGGCGAAGACCGGCACGATGGATTTCGCCTGCGGCCTGGGCGGGCTCTTCACCGGCAAGAGCGGCCGGCGCTTCGCCTTCGCCATCTTCCTCTTCGACCGCGACCGGCGGGCGAAGCTCGACGCCACGTTCGACCGACGGGTGCTGACGCCGACGCCGGGCGCCCTGGGCTGGCTGGGGCGGGCGCATGCCCTTGAGAATGCGCTCCTGAAGGACTGGCGCGACCGGCTCTAGCGGCGTTTACCGCAGGCCGTGGATCGCCGATACTGCTGCGGTGTTCTATCCGGGGGAAACACACGGGGCGCATCATGGACAGAAGCTGGGTCGAGACTCTTGCCAAGGCGGCGTCGGGCAAGCCGGGCACGATCAAGGACCGCCTGCTCTCCGAGGACAAGTCGCAGCGCTACAAGCAGATCGCCGAGGTGCTGGCGGAGATCGAAGCGCTCTACCCCAAGCCGGCGTTGCGGATCGACGGCTGGCTGAACCGCATCGACTTCAAGGGTCAGCTCCTGCCGCATTCATCGGTGCACGACATCGACTGGAACAAATCGACCGACGTGCAGGTCGGCAGCTATGAGCTGCATGTCGCCCCGAAGCGCGAGGGCGACTGACTTCGAGGCCCATCCCATGCTTCCGATCGACCGGTTCCCGGCCGCAATCGCCCGCGGTCTCATCGGCGTGTTCACCGATATCGACGACACGATCACCACCGACGGCCATCTGCCGGCGGCGGCCTATGCGGCGCTGGAGCGGCTGCAGGCGGCGGGGCTCGCGGTGGTGCCGATCACGGGACGACCGGCGGGCTGGTGCGACATGATCGCCCGCTTCTGGCCGGTCGCGGGCGTGGTGGGGGAGAACGGCGCCTTCAGCTTCCGCTACGACCATGCCGCCAAGAAGATGCATCGCGCGTTCGTTGCCGGCACGACGGAGCGCGCCGCCAATCGCGACCGGCTGAACGCGCTGGCGACGCGCATCCTCGCGGCTGTCCCGGGCGCCGCCATCGCCTCGGACCAGCTCTATCGCGAGGCCGATCTCGCCATCGACTTCCGCGAGGACGTGCCGCCGCTGCCGCCCGAAGCGATCGACCGCATCGTCGCCCTGTTCGAGGAGGCGGGGGCCACGGCCAAAGTCTCCTCGATCCATGTCAACGGCTGGTTCGGCAGCTATGACAAGCTGTCGACCACCAGGAGCTTCGCGCGGGAAGCTCTCGGCATCGACCTGGACCAGGCGAAGGAGCGCTTCGTCTTCTGCGGCGACAGCCCGAACGACGGGCCGATGTTCGGCTTCTTTCCTTACGCCTGCGGGGTCGCCAATGTGGTGGACCTCGCCGACCGGATGACCGCGCGGCCGGCCTATGTCGCGCCCTCGCGCGGCGGCGCGGGCTTCGTGGAAATCGCCGACCGCATCCTGGCGGCGCGGCGCTAGCGCAGCCCGCTGGAAAGCATGCATAAGATCGTCTATCGCATCCCTCACGTTCTGACGCGCAAAAGGATCCAGCCATGAACAAGGCCGAACTCGCGGTTCGCAAGGGCATCATCGAAGCCTGCCTCGCGATGAACAGCCTCGGCATCCACCAGGGCACCTCGGGCAATATCAGCGCGCGGTACGAGGACCGCATGCTGATCACCCCGACCAGCGTGCCCTATGACGATCTCACGCCGGAAGACATCATGGCGACTCCGATCGCGGGCGACGGCACCGCCTGGAAAGGGCCGCTTCAGCCGTCGAGCGAATGGCGCTTCCATCTGAGCATCCTGCAGAAGCGCCCGGAGATCGGCGCGGTGGTGCACACGCACAGCATCTATGCGACCGTGCTCGCGATCTGCAACAAGCCGATCCCGGCGGTCCACTACATGGTGGCGGCGGCCGGCGGGCCGGACATCCGTGTGGCGCGCTATGCCACCTTCGGCACCGAAGAGCTGTCCGAGAATGCGCTGGAGGCGCTGGAGGGGCGCAATGCCTGCCTGCTCGGCAATCATGGCGTCATCGCCGCCGGCTCAACGGTCAAGCGCGCGCTGTGGCTGGCGGTCGAGGTCGAGACCCTGGCGCGCCAGTATTATCTCTCCATGGCGATCGAGGGCGCACGGATCCTGCCCGATGACGAGATCGCGCGGGTGAAGGAGAAGATGAAGAGCTACGGCCACAAGGCCAAACCCGCGGCGCCGGGGCGGCCCGCGCGCAAGCCGCTGCGCAAGAAGCGGGCCTGACGAATCCCGATCCGGCGCGCGATCCGACCGAAAGCTCGGACTGCATCCGAATCGGCCGCATCGCCGCTCTTCGACAATCTCGGTTCGACGTCGGCTGGTCTGTCGACACCTGAAGCGGATCGCCGGCACGCGCGATCGCGCGCCGCCCCGGCATCGCGGAACCCGACCGCGCGGGCGTGGTTTCGATTTTAACGAAGGTTACGGCTCGCCCGCCGCAACCCTGCCTTTGCCGAAAGACCGGACCATGCGTGACAGATCACAGCCCCTTCCGCCCGGGAGCGGCGCGGGCGTCTCCCGCCGCTTCGCGCTCACCGCGGGCAGCACCGCGATCGCCACCCTGCCCATGCTCGGCGCCGCGCGCGGCGACAATGCGCCATCGGCCGCGATGCCGGAGAAAGGTGCGACCATGCCGGTAAGCCTGACCGTGAACGGCCGCGCCCATCGCCTGTCGGTCGATCCGCGCGCGACCCTGCTGGACACGCTACGCGAGCAGCTCGGTCTCACCGGGACCAAGAAGGGCTGCGATCACGGCCAATGCGGCGCCTGCACCGTCCATGTCGACGGCCGGCGCGTGCTGTCCTGCCTCACTTTGACGGCGGCGGTGCGCGGTCCCGTCACGACCATCGAAGGCATCGCGACCAACGGGACGCTGCATCCGATGCAGCAGGCCTTCATCGATCACGACGCCTTCCAGTGCGGCTATTGCACGCCGGGCCAGATCATGTCGGCGATCGCCTGCGTCAAGGAAGGGCATGCCGGCAGCGCGGCGGAGATCCGGGAATATATGAGCGGCAATCTCTGCCGCTGCGCCGCCTATCCCCATATCGTCGCTGCGATCCAGCAGGCGAAACCCGACATCGAAAGGAGCTGAGCCATGCGGCCTTTCGACTATCGGCGGATCGACGACGGCGCGCTCGCCGTCCAGGCCATGGCCGGCGAAGCGGGATCCTTCCTCGCCGGCGGCACGACCTTGCTCGATCTGATGAAGCTCGACGTGATGCGGCCCGACGCCGTGATCGACATCAACGGCCTCGACAAGCGTCATGGCGAGATCCGGATCGACGATAGCGGTCTCCATCTCGGCGCGCTGGTGCGCATGGGCGATGCCGCGGCGCATGCCGGCATCCGCAAGTCCTTTCCGGTCATCGCGCAGTCGCTCGATCTGGCGGCGAGCCCGCAGATCCGCAACATGGCGAGCCTGGGCGGCAATGTCCTGCAGCGCACGCGCTGCACGTACTTCCGCGACACGCGCTGGAGCGCCTGCAACAAGCGCAATCCCGGCAGCGGCTGCGCCGCGCTCGACGGCGTCACGCGCAAGCACGCGGTGCTCGGCGGCAGCCCCGATTGCATCGCCGCCTATCCCGGCGATTTCGCCCAGGCGCTGGTGGCGCTCGACGCGGACGTGGAATTGCTCGGCGCGAACGGGCCGCGGGTGATGCGGTTCGAAGACCTGCACCGGCTGCCCGGCAATACGCCGCATGTCGAGACCGACCTCAAGCCGGGCGAGCTCATCACCGGGTTCCGCGTGCCGGCCGCGGCCTGGGCCCGGCGCTCGCTCTATCTGAAGCTGCGCGACCGGGAATCCTACGAGTTCGCGCTGGCCTCGGCGGCGGTCGCGCTCGATCTCGACGGCGAGACGGTGCGCGAGGCGCGGATCGGCCTCGGCGGCGTCGCCACCAAGCCCTGGCGTGCCCGCGACGCCGAGGCCGCGCTCAAGGGCCGCACGCTGGACGAAGGCATGGCGCAGCACGCGGCCACGCTCGCCTTCGCCGGCGCGAAGGCGACCCCTTGGAACGGCTACAAGATCGAGCTCGGCCAGCGGACCCTGGTCCGGGCCCTGCTCGAAGCCGCGAAGATGGAGGTCTGACCATGGCGACCGCGAGCCCGGCGAAGATCGGCACCAATGTCGCGCGCATCGACGGCCGCCGGAAGGTGACCGGTTCGGCCAATTACGGCGCCGATATGACGGTGCCGAACCCGGCCTATGCCTTTCTCGTCACCAGCGCGATCGCCCGCGGCGAGATCAGCGCGATCGACGATACGGAAGTTCGGGCGCTGCCCGGCGTGCTGGACATCCTCACCTATCGCAATGTCGGTGACGCGGTGAAGACCGGGAAATTCTTCGCCGCCCAGGGCTATATGGGCTCGTCGATCACGCCGCTGAAATCGGCGCAGGTCTGGCATGACGGGCAGATCGTGGCCGTAGTCCTGGCCGACAGTTTCGAGGCGGCGCGGGACGGCGCCCATCGCCTGAAGATCGCCTATAAGGAAGAGAAGCCGGCGGCGACCTTCGACAGCCCGGGTGCCGAGACCGTGGCGGCGAAAGACGCCTCGAAGAAGCACGAGGACCCCTCGGTCGGCGACGCCGAGAGCGCCTTTGCCGCGGCACCGGTCAAGATCGACGCGCAATATGCGACGCCGACCCAGCACCACAATCCGATCGAGCTCTTCAGCACGACCTGCGACTGGAACGAGGCCGGCTTGACGATCTGGGAATCGAGCCAGAACGTCTATGGCTTCAAGAACGGCGTCGCGGACCAGCTCGGCATCGATCCCGAGCAGGTCCGGGTGCTCTCGCCCTTCATCGGCGGTGCGTTCGGATCGCGCGGCTCGCTCACCCAGCGCACCGCTTTGGTCGCCTTCGCGGCCAGGCATCTCGGCCGTCCGGTCAAGCTGGTCGTGTCGCGCGATCAGGGCTTCACCACCGCGACCTATCGCGCCGAGACGCGTCATCACATCAAGCTCGGCGCGGCGCAGGACGGGCGGCTGCTGTCGCTCAGCCATGAAGGCTGGGAGGTCACCAGCCGGCCCGACCCCTACATGGTCTCCGGCACCGATGCCACGACGCGGCTCTATGCCTGTCCCAATGTCGCGTCCAAGGTCTCGATCGTGCATGCGGATCGCAGCACGCCGGGCTTCATGCGCTCGCCGCCGGAGGTCCCCTATGTCTTTGCCCTGGAAAGTGCGATGGACGAGCTGGCGGTGGCGCTGCAGATGGACCCGATCGAGCTCCGCCGGGTCAACGACACGATGAAGGAGCCGATCAAGGGCCTCCCCTATACCTCGCGCGGGCTGATGAAATGCTTCGACACCGCCGCGGCCGAGTTCGGCTGGTCGAAGCGGGATCCGAAGCCCGGGGCGATGCGCGACGGCGATTGGCTGATCGGCTGGGGCTGTGCGGCGACCCTCTATCCGACGGCGATGAGCCCGGCGGCGGCGCGCGTCACGCTGGCGCCCGGCGGCTCGGTGCGGGTGCAGACCGCCGCCCATGACATCGGCACCGGCGCCTATACCGTGATCGCGCTGACCGTGGCCGACCGGCTCGGCATTCCGCTCGAGCGGGTCGAGGTCGAGATCGGCGACAGCGATCTTCCACCGGCACCGGTTGCCGGCGGATCCAATACCACGGCAAGCGTGTGCAATGCCGTCGCCAAGGCCTGCGACGACATCCGCACGCGCATCACGCAGGCGGCGACCGCCGCCAAGGACGGGCCGTTCGCCGGCCGCGATCCCGGAAGCCTGACGATCGCGGAAGGGAAGCTCCGCGCCGGTGCGGGCGCGGAAGAGCCGCTGGAGATCGCGATCCGCCGCGTGAGCAACGGCGCCATCGAAGCCTATGCCGAGAACATCCCGCATGGCGTCCAGCCGGATGCGATGGCCAAGCTCTACCGCGGCCAACAGACGCTGGCGGGCGGCGCCAATCTCGAGGACCGGATCCAGTTCGCCTTCGGCGCCGAGTTCGTGGAGCTTCGCATCCATGCGCGGACCCGGGAAGTGCGCTGCCCGCGCCTGGTCGGCGCCTTCGCGGCGGGGCAGATCGTCAATCCCCGCACGGCGGAGAGCCAGCTTTCGGGCGGGTTGATCTGGGGCCTGTCCTCGGCGCTGCACGAAGCGACCGAGATCGACCCGCGCGCCGCCCGATTCGTCAATGCGGATTTGGCGGAGTACCTGATCCCGGTCAACGCCGATATCGGCGAGGTCAAGGTGATGCTGCTCGCCGAGGACGATCACGCGGTCAATCCGCTCGGCATCAAGGGCCTCGGCGAGCTCGGCAATGTCGGCACCAACGCCGCCGTCGCCAATGCGGTCTATCACGCGACCGGCCGGCGCATTCGCGATCTCCCGATCCGCCTCGAGAAGCTGCTCTAGCCGCGCGCCGCACGGAACCCTTCCCGGTTGAGTCGGTTGGCAACACACGCGGCGGCATCCGCCGACGGTCAGCCACGGGCAGGGACAATGAAGCAGCCGAAGATCAACCCGCAGGGCATCTATGCCGGCCTTGTGCCGGCCATCCCGGGCCTGGCGGCCTTGCGTCCGACACTGAGCGCCAAGCTCAAGACGGCCGTGATCGCCGCACGGGGACCGGCCGCAGCGATCCCGCCAAGACTCCGGACAATCCGAAATCCCGTGAAAGCGTGAGGCAAGATCCATGAAATCTCCCACTCGATCCAAGAAGTCCGCCGCCAAGTCGAAGTCGCGGTCGAAATCGTCATCGCGCTCCAGCCGCCAGGATGCGGTCGCGCTGCTGAAGGCCGATCACCGCAAGGTCGAAGGCCTGTTCAAGAAGGCGGAGAAGGCGTCGGGCAGCGCCAAGGAGAAGCTGGTCGAGCAGATCTGCAACGAGCTCATCATCCACACCATGCTGGAGGAGGAGATCTTCTATCCGGCCTGCCGCGCGGACGATGTCGAAGAGGACATGATGGACGAGGCCCAGGTGGAGCATGACGGAGCCAAGATCCTGATCAACGACCTGATGGCGGCCGATGCGGAATCCGAGATGTACGACGCCAAGGTCACGGTGCTCTCGGAATACATCAAGCATCACGTGAAGGAAGAGGAGAAGCCGCGCTCCGGCGTGTTCGCCGAGGCGAAGCGCAAGGGCGTCGATCTCACCGGGATCGGCGAGCAATTGATGTCGCGCAAGCAGGAGCTGATGGAACAGGCCGAGAGCGGCGGACTGCCGGCGCCGGAGCCCAAGGCGGTTGGCACCGACGGGTCGGGCGCGTCGCGCGGGAAGTCCGACCACCGCAATGGCGGCCTGCGCCAGATGGCGCTGGCAGCCAAGCGCGCGGCATTCGGCGAATAGCCTGATCGGAGGATCGGAAATGGCCAGCAAGGGAGCGTTCGCCAACGAGGCATCGGACACGGCCGTTCATCAGCGGACCATCCAGTCCAAGACCGACCGTCGCGACGAGGACCGGCAGGCGGGCGGCAAGCCGCGCGTTCCGCAGACCGGCATGCGCGAATATCCGGTGCCGCCGCTTCCCGAGCAGCATCAGGCCAAGCCGGGAAAGGAGGCGGCGCTCGAACCGCGTCCGATGTTCGACGCGCCGTATTACCGCGGCTCGGAGAAGCTGAAGGACAAGGTGGCGCTGATCACCGGCGGCGATTCCGGCATCGGCCGGAGCGTCGCCATCCTCTATGCCCGCGAGGGCGCCGATGTCGCAATCGTCTATCTGAACGAGCATGACGATGCCAGGGAGACCAAGGCGGCGGTCGAGAAGGAAGGCCGCCGCTGCATCCTGATCAGCGGCAACGTCGCCGATGCCGCATTCTGCAAGGAAGCGGTGGAGACCGCGATGCGCGACCTCGGCGGTCTGGATATCCTGGTCAACAACGCCGCCTTCCAGGAGCACACGGCATCGATCGAGGAGCTCACCGAGGAGCAGTTCGACCAGACGCTGAAGACCAACCTCTACGGCTATTTCCACATGGCCAAGGCGGCGGCGCCGCATCTTCCGGAAGGCGGCGCGATCGTCAATACGGGCTCGGTCACCGGCATCGAAGGCGCCAAGGAGCTGCTCGATTATTCCATGACCAAGGGCGGCATCCATGCCTTTACCCGCTCGCTGGCCGGCAGTCTGCTGGAGCGCGGCATCCGGGTGAACTGCGTCGCGCCGGGTCCGGTCTGGACGCCGCTCAACCCGGCCGACCGGCAGGCGGAGCAGGTCGCGAAGTTCGGCGCGCAAAGCAAGATGAAACGCCCGGCCCAGCCGGAAGAGATCGCGCCGGCTTACGTCTTCCTGGCGGCG
>DASZYM010000076.1:0-3692 GCA_035545355.1 Dongiaceae bacterium | reverse complement strand
CGAGACCGATCCCGCCGACCAGCCGCGCTCGGTCTATGCCGCCTCGAAGCGCGCCAACGAGCTCTTCGCCGCCGCCTATGCGCACCAGACCGGCATCTCGATGATCGGCCTGCGTCTCTTCGCCATCTACGGCCCCTGGGGCCGGCCGGACATGTTCTATTACGGCTTCACCCGGGCGATCACCGAGAAGAAGCCGATCCGGGTCTACAACAGAGGCGACTTCCGCCGCGACTTCACCTATGTGGACGATGCGGTGCAGGCGATCGTCGCCGCCCTCGACCGGCCGTTGCGCCGGCCGGAGGGCGAGCACGCCTTCATCCCGCATCGCATCGTCAATATCGGCAACGACCGCAGCACCGCGCTCGGCGCGTTCATCGCCGAACTCGAGAAAGCATTGAGCATGCCGGCCATCATCGAGGACGAGCCGATGAAGCGGGACGACCTCCCGGAGACCTATGCCGACATCGCGCTGGCCCGCGCCGAATTCGGCTTCGCGCCGGCCACGCCGATCGCCGAGGGCGTGCCGCGCTTCGTCGACTGGTTCCGGCGATTCCATAGACTCTGAATGCGCCTGCCGCTGAAGTTCCTGCCCCGGATGAGCCAGCTCATCGCCGAAGCGATCGGCGCGCTGGTCATGCTCGGCATCGGCATCGCCTTCTTCAGCGACCTGGCCTCGCCCGATGATTTCCAGCATGCCGGCGGCTTCATCGCCTGGCTGCGCGGCAACCCGCTCGCCTTCGTCTTCATGCTCGCCAGCATCGGATTGCTGCTCTTCGGCCTCGGCTGGTTCACCGTCGCGGTGATCAACCTGGTCTCGGGCTCGCCCTTCAACTACCTGATCGTCGACCGCTTCGGCGTCACCTACCGGAATTTCTGGCGCGAGAACCGCTATTCCTGGAAGGATCTCGGCCCCGTCCAGGCGTTCAACCTCGGCGTCTGGCAGGGCAGGAGCAGCCAGCGACGGCACTGGATCGTCGCCGACACGATCGGCACCGAGGCGGGCGGCGGCCGCGGCCCCTTCTGGTCGAATCCCGAGGGCACCTTGCGCATTCCGGCCGCGGTCTATCTCGGCGGCGGTATGCTGATCGGCACCTTGGATCTCGCGACCAACGACGCCGCCGGCTGGCTGGAGGAGCTGCGCCAGCTCGCCCGCATCGACCGGCTCGAGACCGAGGACATGCCGCCGCCGCCCGATTGCTTCCGCAGGCCGATCGAGATCGACATCGCCGCGCCGGATGCGCATGCTGTGCCGCAGGAGCGGCCGGACCGCGGCGCCGGACCGACCGTCGAACGCTAGGGGGACTTGCGGCGTGAGCGAGGCGGAACACTTCCTGCAGACTCCACTCGACGCGCTGTTGCAGCCCGGCGAGACCGGCGACGGCTTCGCGCAGGCGCTCGATCTGCTGCGCAACGTCGCCGGCGGCGTGCCGGCCTATCGCACCCTGCTCGCCGAGGAACACATCGACCCCGCATCGATCAGGACCCCCACCGATTTCGCCCGCCTGCCGCTGCTCGACAAGAAGAACTACGTGAAGCGTTTCCCGCTGGACGATCTGGTCCTCGGCGGCAAGCTGACCCGCGCCGATTTCTTCGCCGTCTCCTCCGGCTCGACCGGCGAGCCGACCTTCTGGCCGCGCGCCCAGGCCGACGAGTTCCCGGTCGCCCAACGCTTCGAGCAGGTGTTCCGCGACGCGTTCCGCGCCCATGAGAAGCGCACGCTCGCCGTCATCTGCTTCGCGCTCGGCACCTGGGTCGGCGGCATGTTCACCACCGCCTGCATGCGCCACCTCTCGGCCAAGGGCTACCCGGTCGTGACCGCCACCCCCGGCAACAAGATCGACGAGATATTGCGCACCGTCTCCCGTCTCGCCCCGCAATTCGAGCAGACGGTGCTGCTCGGCTACCCGCCCTTCCTGAAGGAAGTGGTCGATGCCGGCCTGCGGCAGAACGTGGAATGGCCGCGCTTCGGCGTGAAGCTGGTGATGGCCGGCGAGGTCTTCAGCGAGACGTGGCGCGATCTGGTCGCCGAGCGCGTCGGCGCGAGCGATCCGCTGCGCTTCTCATCCTCGCTCTACGGCACCGCCGATGCCGGCGTGCTCGGCCAGGAGACGCCGGTCTCGATCGCGGTGCGCCGTTTCCTCGCCGAGCGGCCCGAGGCGGCGCGCCAGCTCTTCGGCGATACGCGCTTGCCGACCCTCTGCCAATACGATCCCACCGCGCGCTACTTCGAGAGCCTCGATGGCTCGCTCTGCTTCTCCGGCTGGAACGGCGTGCCGCTGGTCCGCTACCACATCGCCGATCGCGGCGGTATCCTGCCGTTCGACCGGATGATGGCGGCGCTGAAAGAACTCGGCGCCGATCCGGTCGCGGCCGTGCGCGCGAGCGCCCACGGTTCGCCCTGGCCGGAGCCGCGCCGTCAGCCCTTCGTATGGGTCTTCGGCCGCACCGATTTCACCGTCTCCTTCTTCGGCGCCAATGTCTTCCCCGAGACGATCTCGCTCGGCCTGGAACAGCCGGAAGTCCGAGCGCAGGTCACCGGCAAGTTCGTCATGGAGGTGAAGGAGGGACTGGCCGACAAGCCGCGCCTCACCATCGCCGTCGAGCTCGCCGCCGGCGCCGCGGCGGATGACGCGCTGGCCCAGGCTGCATCGGCCACGATCCTCGCGCAGCTTCGTCGCTTGAACAGCGAATTCGCCAACTACGTCCCCGCCGAATTCCAGGCTCCGCTGGTGACGCTCTATCCGCAAGGCCATCCCGACCACTTCCCGGTCGGCGTCAAGCACCGCTACAGCCGGAAGTGATCGATGCGATCCGACCGCATCCTGATGAAGCTGCCGCTGCGGTTCGTGCCGGGCCGAAAGCTCCAGGCCTTCACCCTCCTGATCTACGTTTTCGGCGCCGGGATGCTGGTCTGGTCCATGCTGTTCGAATTCTCGCGGCGGAACGATCCGGTGCTGCATCTCTCGCCCATGAACGAGCTTCTCTCCTGGATTTTCATGCTGGCATTCTTCTTCGGCGTGCTCGGCGGCCTGGCCGCGGCAATTCTCCGCCTCATGCCGGGCAGCCCGCTCTTTCATCTCGCACTGGCGCCCGACGCCATCACCATCAGGCGCCTGTTGAAGGCCGAGCGCTTCAGTTGGGCGGAGCTGGGGGCGTTCCGGCGGGTGACCTTGCCCGACGATAACGAGGTGACCTGCATCGTCGCCATGGCCCCGGGGCGCGAGGCCGCCGATGACAAGGACCGCTATCGCCGCGCCGTCTTCCGCCTGCGCAGCGATCCCTATACAAGCCGTGCCGAGGACTTGGCGGAGTGGCTGAACATGATCCGGAAGACGATGACCGAGCGGACCGGGGCGGCGCCCGAGATCGAGGTGCCGCCGGTCTTTGTGCGCCAGGTCATCGGCACCCCGAACGCTGCCGCCGCGATGGCTGCGGGTGCCGGCCGCCGTTCGCGGGTCGTGGAGCGCTAGCCGCATGATCCCGGACGATTCCAAGAGGCTTCCCGGCTTCCTGCTGCCGCGTGCGCGCCTCTACCTCGCGCCGGCGATCGGCCTTGCGGTCTATGCCGTGCTGCATATCCCGTCGATCGCGCCGGCCTTCGCCGGCCAGCCCCTGAAGCCGGCTCTGGCCTGGATCGCGACCACGGTCGCCTATCTCGTCCCGACGGTCTGGATGATGCAGCGGCACGGCGA
>DASZYM010000075.1:0-12008 GCA_035545355.1 Dongiaceae bacterium | reverse complement strand
GAACCGCGCGAGGGCAAGAATGCCGAGCCCGAGCGCGACGGAGATCGCGGCGCGGATCGGCCAGCCGGGATAGTCGCTGACCGGATCGGTCCAGGAGAATTTCGGCGTGCGGTCTTCGTTGTAGAGGCCCCAGAAGCCGCCGGCCGTGCCTTCCTGCCAGCGCTTCCATGGCTGGTCGAAGGCCTCGATGAAATTGTAATCGACGTCGGCCGACTTGGCGTAGACCAGGAACTCGCGGAGATAGCGCGCCTCGTTGACCCGCGAGGGCGCCGCGTTCTCGCGCCAACGCCCCTCGCTGGGCCAGCCGGTCTCGCCGACCATGATCGGCTTGCCCGGGAACGCGGCGCGCACCCGTGCGACGATATCCTCCAGATGCCGCACGCCGGCGCCGACCGGCAGCGGCTGGTCCTCCCAATAGGGCAGGACATGGATGGTGACGAAGTCGACCGAATCCTTCAGCACCGGCGGCGCCTTCAGCCAGAACTCCCAGACATCGGCATAGGTGACCGGGCGGCCGCTCTCGCGCCGCACGCGGGCCGCCATCTCGGCCAAGGCCTCGCCGCGCTGCTCGCCGCGCAGCAGCACCTCATTGCCGACGATGATCGCCTTGATCGTGTCCGGATGCTGATGCGCCAGCTCCACCGCGAGCTTGATCTGCGCCTCGTTGGCCTCGGGGTCGCGGCCGATCCAGATCCCGAGCAGCACCTGCATGCCGAGCTCGGCGGCGACCGGCACCACCTGGTCGAGGCCCTGATCGACCGCATAGGTGCGCACGCAATTGGTGGTCGGCTGGAGCTGCTTGAGATCCTCTTCGATCTGCGCGCGCGGAATCATCAGCGTGCGATCGAACGGCGTCTGGTCGCCGCGGAACGGCGTGTAGCTGGCGCAGTGGAGTTTGGGCTCGGGCGCGGGCGGCAACGCGACCGGCCAGCCGAGCCAGGCCCAGACGGCGATGCCGAGCGCCGCCGAGACGATCAGCGGCGCGAGCCAGGCCCCCAGCCCCCGCATCGGGGGCTACTTGCCCTTGCCGAATTGCGGGTTGGCGAGGGTGATGCCCGGCATCGGCTGCGCCTCGCGGCCGAACGGCAGCACCGCCAGCATCGACATGATCGTGGCCGCCGCGAAAGGCAACGACTGCACGAAGAGCAGGACCGCCCAGAGTGCCGCTGCCGGCTCGACGGCGCCCCGGGTATACATCACCCAGATGCCGCTGCCGATCAGGATGGCGGCGATCAGGGTCTCCTCCCAGGCATCGATCAGCCCCTGCACGAAAGCCGGCGCGTTCTCCAGCTTCGGCGTGCGGTGGAACGGCAGGTTGTTGGTGAAGGCGCCGCGCCAGACCGCCTTGGCCACCGAATAGGAGAGCGCGAGGCCGGCCAAGGACGCGCCGAGATTGTCCAGGAGGCCGCAGGGCACTTTCTGCGAATAGAGCCAGAGCGACTTGCCGACCTTGAAGAAGAACATGCCGAGGGTCACGACGAGATAGAGGGTCAGCGGCGGCTGCATCAGGTTCGGCGCCAGGATCATGCCCGCGGTCCAGACCAGGGCCAGCAGGATGAAGGAGAGCTGCAACCCGTCGGCGATCCAGGGCAGCCAGCCGGCGAGGAACTGGTAGCGCTGCTCGGGACGCAGGCGCGAATTCGAGAACGGCAGCAGGTCGCGCCAATGGCGCTTCATGATCATCATCGCGCCATAGGCCCAGCGGTAGCGCTGCTTGCGGTAGGCGACGAAGCTGTCCGGCATCAGGCCCTTGCCGTAGCTCTTCTCGGTGTAGACGGCCTTGTGGCCGGCCTCGAACAGCCTGAGGCCGAGCTCCGCATCCTCGGTGATGCACCATTCCGCCCAGCCGCCGACATCGACCAGGGCCGAGCGGCGGATGAGCGCCATCGTGCCGTGCTGGATGATGGCGTTCTTCTCGTCGCGGGTCTTCATGCCGAGATAGAAGAAGCCGGCATATTCCCAGAAGCACATCCGCTTGAAGAGGTCGCTGTTGCCGTCGCGGTAATCCTGCGGCGCCTGCACCAGGGCCACGCTCGGATCGGCGAAATGCGGGGCGAGATCGGAGAGCCAGCTCGCCCTGACGATGTAGTCGCTGTCGATGGTGGCGATCACCTCGGCATCGGGATCGGTCTGGGTCAGGCCATAGTTGAGCGCACCCGCCTTGAAGCCCGGCCATTTCGGCAGATGGAAGAACTTGAAGTTCGGACGGCCGAGCGCGTTGATATAGGCCTCGACCGGCTTCCAGACTGCGTCGTCCTTGGTGTTGTTGTCGATGATCAGCACCTCGAAATCCGGGTACTGGAGACGCTCCAGCGCCTGGATGGTCTCGATCATCATCTCCGGCGGCTCGTTGTAGCAGGGCACGTGCACGGAGACCTTGGGCAGCTTCCACTTGCGCGGCACCGGCGGCGGCGCCAAGCGCCGCGCGGTCTGGCCGAGCCAGAGATTGACCGCCATCTCCAGGCCTTCGACCAGGAAGATGGTGACCAGCAGCAGCACCGCCGGCGCGATCATGATGAGCGCCACGATGTCGAGCCAGGTCAGATAGAGCTGACTGTAATCGGCGTAGATCCACACACCGGTCATCACGCCGCCGCAGCCGAGCAGCGAGACGAAGAACCGCCCGCGCCGGGTCAGCGCCAATTCGCCGCGCATCATCCAGAGCGCGAAGGGCAGACCGAGGCCGATCGTCGCCAGCGCCAGCCAGCGCCAGTTCTGGTAATTGACCAGGATTCCCTGCAGGGCCGGCTTGGCCTGGCGGTCGGCGTTCCAGATGCCCCAATAGGCGCCGACGCCGCCCTCGGTGTTGATCTTCCAGGGCTCGTCGAAGGCTTCGATGACGTTGTAGTCGATGTTGTACTTCTTCGCCTCGACCAGGAACTTCCGCAGGAAGATGCCCTGGTTGATCGGCGAGGCGACGGCGCCCTCGCCGCCATTGGCCTTATCGACGCGGGTCAGGCCCTCGCTCGGCCAGCCGACTTCGGCGATCAAAATGCGCTTGTTCGGGAAGGCCTGCTTCACGAGGTTGTAATTGGCGATCACCTGATCGACCGACTTGTCGATCGAGACGCCGTTCCAGAACGGCAGGATGTGGACCGCGATGTAATCCACCTCGGAGGCGAGCCGCGCGTATTTGGGATCGAGCCAGATGTGGAACGGCTCCGCGGTCGAGACCGGCAGGTCGGTCCCCGCCTTCACCTCGCGGATGTAGTGGATGAGATCGTCCTCGCTGACGAGATTGTGAAGCTGCGTCTCGTTGCCGACGATGAGCTGGTTGACCGGGCCGACCGACTTGGCGATGCCGATGAGGGCGCGAACCTCGTCCTCGTTCTTCTTCGGATCGGTGTCGATCCAGGCGCCGGCGGTGACGCTGAGGCCGAATTGTCCGGCGAGCGCCGGGATCTCGCCGCTGACGCCGGTCGATTCATAGGTGCGGATCGAATGCGCCTTGTCGGCGATGAGCTGCAGATCCTGCTTGATCTCGTCGATCGTCGGCGCGCGCTTGGCGAGCGTGTTCGGATCCTGGCGCCAAGCCGAATAGGAGAGTCCGTTGAGCTTGTCCTGCCAGGGCTCCTCGACGACCGGCTGATTCATCAAGACCCAGGCAGCGGCAAAGATCGCCGCGGCAGCGAGGCCGATCAGCCAATTCGAAATACGCATTTGAGGTCCTGGTGTTTTCCGACGTCTTCAACGCCGGCTTGACTGCCGGTCATGCGTGTGGCGCCGCAGTCGGATTTTCGCTTTTTCCCTCGGCTTTTCAAGGGGGGCCATGGTCGCAACCGCGTGATTTACCAACACTTGCCGATCACAACGCCGAGCGTAGGAGGGGGTTCCCCGCCGCCGGCAAAACCCGCGCGACGGGTTTGCGTTGCTGCCGTTAACCACGCTCCTTGAAGCGGTCCATCGCACCCACCAAAGCGGCGCGGATGCCGGGCTCCATCGCCGAATGTCCGGCATCGGGAATGACGTGATAGGCGGCCTCCGGCCAGGCGGCGTGCAGCTCGTCGGCGGTGCGGATCGGGCAGACCAGGTCGTAGCGTCCCTGCACGATCACGGTCGGAATCTTCCGGAGCTTATGGACATTGGCCAGCAGATGGTCTTCCGGGAGGAAGATGTCGTTGATGAAGTAATGAGCCTCCATCCGCGCGAGGCCCAGCGCCAGCACGTCGCCGGCAAAGGCGCGCACCGTTTCCGGGCTCGGCAGCAGGGTCGAGCATGAGCCCTCGTAGACGCTCCAGGCCTTGGCGGCCGGCATATGGATGGTGGGGTTGGGATCCATCAAACGCTTGTGGTAGGCCTTGAGCAGATCACCGCGCTCGGCTTCCGGGATATGGCTCGAGAAGGCCCGCCAGGCTTCCGGGGCGAGCTCGCGCAGGCCGTAGAGGAACCATTCGATCTCGGACTTCCGGCAGAGAAAGATGCCGCGCAAGGCGAGGCCGCGGACCCGATCCGGATGGGCTTCGGCATAGGCGATCGCCAGGGTCGAGCCCCAGGAGCCGCCGAATACGAACCAGGTGTCGATCTTGAGGTGCCGGCGCAGCGTCTCGATGTCCTGGACCAGGAGCGGCGTCGTGTTGTCGCGGATCTCGCCCAAGGGCTTGGACCGGCCGGAGCCGCGCTGATCGAAGATCACAATCCGGTAATGACCGGGGTCGAAGAACCGGCGATGGGTGGAATTGGCCCCCGCTCCCGGTCCACCATGCAGGAACACAACCGGCACGCCCTTGGGATTGCCGGACTGCTCGTAATACATTTGGTGCACCCCGTCTCCAGACGGTCCACCAAGCGGCAGCAGGCCGGTGTCAAAGGGCTCGATCTCGGGGTACAGGTCCTTGCTCGCCATCACGCGAATTTCCAACGATGTCCGGGAATAAGAGGTGAGGCCGCTTTCTTACACGTCCCGGCGAACCCTCCTCAACCGCTTTGTCGGCGGGTTTGCGTTGGGCGGCCTGGGTTCGGCATGGCCGTACCGGGCCGCCAGCGCCGATTGGTCGCTGCCGGAGCCGATCCAGGCCGCGACCGCGCTCGACGGCGATACGCTGAAGCTCGCCTCGGGCGACGAGGTGCGGCTGACCGGCATCGAGGCGCCGAAGCCGGCTCTGGCACCGGGCGATCCGGCGATGGCCTCGCTCGCCGCAGCAGCCGCGGCCGCGCTCCAGGTGCTGACGCAAGGCGGGGTCATCCTGCGCTATGACGCGATCAGGCAGGACCGCTACGGCCGGCGGCTCGCCCAGGTCTTCGCGCCCGACGGCACCTGGCTGCAGGCCCGGCAAGTCGTGGCCGGCCTCGCGCGGGTGCATGGCGACGGCAGCAATCGCGGCGGCCTGGCCGAGCTGCTGATCGGCGAAGATACGGCGCGCCAAGCCAAGCGCGGATTGTGGCGCCATCGCGCCTTCGCCGTGCGCCGGGCCGAGGATCCCGGCCTCAAGCGCTTTGCCGGAAGCTTTCAGATTGTCAGCGGACGCGTCGTCGCCGCCGCGATCGTGCGGGATACCGGTTACGTCAATTTCGGCGCCGACCGGCGCAGCGACTTCACCCTGGTCATCCGCAAGCCGGTGCTCGCCATGCTGGACCCGGCTGTGGTTGACTTCAACCGGTGGAGTGCAAGCTCGATTCGCTGCCGCGGCTGGATCGACCTGCATGACGGGCCGAGCATGGACCTCGCCTGTCCGGAGCAACTCGAAATCCTGGAGGCTTGAAGCCGATCATGAACCGCAATTCGGTCGCCCAGCTCCTCCTCGCCGCTGCCGCCTTGGGCCTGGGCGGCTGCAATTACGCGACCAGCCCGGCCACCGGACGCCAATTCCTCTCGCCGGTTTCGGAGAAGCAGGAGGCGCAGCTCGGCGCCGAGGAGCATCCGAAAATCCTCGCGGAGTTCGGCGGCGCCTATGCCGAGAAGCCCAACATCAACGCCTATGTGAACCAGATCGGGCAACAGGTCGCCCAGCATGCCGAGCGCAAGGACGTGACCTACACCTTCACCGTGCTCAACAGCGACGAGATCAACGCCTTCGCGCTGCCGGGCGGCTATGTCTACGTGACGCGCGGCCTGGTCGCGCTCGCCAACAACGAGGCGGAGCTCGCCGGCGTGCTCGGCCATGAGATCGGTCATGTCAACGCGCGCCACACCGCCGAGCGCATGGGCCAGCAGCAGACGGTCAGCGTCTTGAGCACGCTCGGCGTCGCCGCGGCGACGATCCTCGGCGGCGACACGCTCGGCCAGCTCGCCACCGGCGCCGCGCAGCAAGGCGGCGAGATCTATCTCGGCCAGTATTCGCAGAGCCAGGAATTCGAGGCGGATTCGCTGGGCGTGCGCTACATCGCCAAGACCGGCTACGATCCGCAGGCGATGGCGACCTTCCTCGACAGCCTGGACCAGGACACCCATCTCGAGGCCAAGGAAGCCGGCACGCCCGAGGCCGCCGATGCCTACAGCATGACCCAGTCGCATCCGCGCACGCCCGACCGGGTGCAGCGCGCGATCGCCGAGGCCAATATCCCGGTCGCCAATCCCGCGCTGAACCGCGACCGCTTCCTGGGGCAGATCAACGGCATGATCTGGGGCAGCGATCCGCGCGAGGGCGTGATCCGGGGCTCGACCTTCATCCATCCCGGCCTGCATTTCGCCTTCGACGCGCCCAAGGGCATGAAGCTGCAGAACGCGCCGTCGGAAGTCGTCGGCCAGGGCGGCAATGCCGTGCTCATCTTCGATCTCGCCGATCCCGCGCCGGACGGCGCGCTTGCCGATTACGTCACCTCGGGCTGGCAGAAGGGCGCCAAGATCCAGAACGTGCAATCCTTCGAGGTCAGCGGCATGGAGGCGGCGACCGGCATCGCCCAGGCGACGATCAGCAATACCCAGGTCACCGCGCGGCTGGTCGCCATCCGCAAGAGTGCGAGCGAGGTCTATCGCTTCATCTTCGCGACGCCGCCCGGCAATTTCGCCGCCGCCGACAAATCCTTCATGGCTTCGGCCAGGAGCTTCCGCGAGATCGGCGTGCAGGACGCCGCGGCCTATCGCCCGAAGCATATCCAGGTCGTCACCGTGCAGGCCGGCGACACGGTCACATCGCTCGCCCAGCGGATGCAGACCGACGATGCGCAGGCCGACTGGTTCAGGGTGATCAACCACCTGCCGGCGAATGCGACGCTGCAGGCCGGGCAGAAAGTGAAGCTGATCGTGCAAAGCACCGAGGTCTCGACGCTGCCGCCGCCGGGAAACGCGGAGATTGCCACCGGGTATTGACGATCGGCACACCGATGCTCCCGAAACCATGTCCGTGACCTGATGCGCCTTCCCCGCCGCCGTTTGCGCGCGCCGATCTGGCTGGTGCTGGCCCTGGCCTTCGCCGGCCTGGTCCTGGTCACCACCGCCGTCATCGCCAGCCGGCTCTACACCGCCGCCTTCCGCGGCACCGGCGAGCTGGTGGCCGAGATGGGCGACCAGCGCCTGACGGCGCTCTCGGAAGCGGTGAAGGCGGAGCTCCAGCCGGCGCAGGATTCCTCCAACTTCATCGCCCAGTACATCCTCTCCGACGGCGTCTCCATCACCGACGACCGGCGCATCGAGGACATCCTGCTGGGCTCGCTCGCGGCCTCGCCGCAGGTGATCGGCGTCGCCTTGATCCGACCCGACCTCTACGCCGTCGCCGCGGCCCGCACCGCCGGCGGGCAGCCCTTCGCCACCAGCGCCGGCTCGGTGCTGACCGATCCGCTGTTCCGCCTCGCCTATCGCACCGGCGCCGCGATGCCCGGACCGGATTGGGGCGATCCGGTCTATGCGCCGGGGCTCCAGGTCAGCGGCCTGCCGCTGCTCGCCCCTTTGCGCCGCAACGGCGAGGTCATCGCGGTGGTGGCGACCCTGATCTCGGTCCCGGAGATCGCGACCCATGTGCTGCAGCGGGTCGGCGACGGCGGCACGACGGCCTTCGTGCTGCTGGGCGACAACACCGTGCTGGTGCATCCGGCACTGGCGCAGGGTCGGTTTGCCGCCAGCGTCGACCAGCCGCTGCCCAAGGCCGACGCGCTCAACGATCCGACCCTCAACGCCTTCCACCCGATGCAGGGCGACGACCGCTCGCTGCATCCGCATACCGTGCTCAAATTCTCGGTTCAACAGGCGGTGATCAACGACGTGCGCCGGCTCTACCTCTTCCGCAGGATCGACGTGGTCGGCTCGCGGCCCTGGACCGCCGCTCTGGTCTTCAACGCCGCGGAGCTCGAGAGCGAGTTCCAGAGTCTGCGGGTGGCGCTGTGGGTCTCGATCGGCGTCGCGGCCCTGGCCGCCTTCGCGGCGATCCTGCTCGGCCGGTCGATCAGCCGGCCGATCCACGATTTCGCGGCGGCGGCCCGGCGGCTCGCGGCGTTGGAGCTCGACCACACCCAGCCGATGCAGGGGAGCTGGCTGCGGGAATTCGACATGGCGGCCGAAGCCTATAACGGCATGCGCTCCGGCCTCACCTGGCTCTCGACCTATGTGCCCCGCTCGCTGGTTCCGGTGCTGATGCAGCCCGAAAGCGAGAAGTCCTTCATCCCGAAGGAGCGCGAGGTCACGGTGCTGTTCACCGACATCGTCGGCTTCACCGCGATCGGCCAGCGCCTGAGCCCGCCGGCCCTGGCGCGCTTCATCAACCGCCACTTCGCCATGCTGGGCCTGGCGATCGAGACCGAGGGCGGCACCATCGACAAGTATATCGGGGATTCGGTGATGGCCTTCTGGGGCGCGCCGACCGCGCAGGCGGACCATGCCGACCGCGCCGTGCGCGCCGCCCTGGAGATCGCACGGCGGATGCGGAGCGACAACGAGCGGCGGCGCCACAAGGGCTTCAACCCGGTCCGGATGCGGATCGGCATCCACAGCGGCTTTGCCCTCGCCGGCAATATCGGCGCGCCCGGGCGCATCAACTACACATTGGTCGGCGACACCGTGAACGTCGCCCAGCGCCTCGAGCAGTTCGGCAAGGAGATCGACGACGGCAGGGCCGATGTCATCATCACGGTCAGCCAGGCGGTGGCAGACCGGCTGCCGATCGAGATCCAGACCATTCCGCTCGGCACGCATCCGGTAATGGAGCGCGGCGATCCGATCGCGCTCTATCGGATCGTGCCGCTGGCGAGGAATCCCGTCGAGGAGACGGCTACGCTTCCACCAGATTGAGCAGCTCGCCCCTGGGATCGAGCAAAGCGGCGAGCGCCTTGCCGCCATAGCCGCAGCCGCCGTCGATGGTGAGGGTGAAGGCGCTGGCCGACGGGCCCTGATGCGAATGATCGTAGCCGCGCACCACGCGCAGGAACTCGCCGTAAGGGTGGTTGAGCGCGGCGAAGCCCGGACTGCCCCACCAGAGATTGTCACCCTGGGCCGAGAGCGGCCGGTCGGGGTCGAGCCCGGCATGGACGAAGAGCAGGCCCTGGTCGTCGGTATAGGCGGCACGGCGCGTGCTGTTCATCAGCGCGGCGTGGCCGGGCCGGGCCTGCATCGCGGCGCGCAGGCTGTTGGTCCAGCGCGTGATCGCCAGCGCGCCCTCGCGGCAATGGATGATGCCCTGATGCGGGTCGCCGCCATAGGCGGCGATGGTGGCGCCGACCCCGTGCTGCAGCATCCAGGGCAGCACCTCCTTGGGATTGGGCGCGAACTGGAGCTGCAGCAGCTTCGACCACATCTCCTCCTGCTGGCCGCGGAGGTAGACGATGTCATAGGCGAACATCCGCGGTCGGGCGAGGATCTGGCGGCGGAACGAGACCAGCTCGTCGAGCGTGCCGGCGACATCGGCGCCGCGCCCCAGGAAACCGCCGAGATAGACCAGCCGGTCACCGGGCTCGAATTGCGGCTCGATGAAAGCGTGCAGCGCCCGCAGGCGCGCCATGTCGCCATGGACCGGCGAGACCACCCAGATGCGCTGCGGCTTGCGCAGCACCGCGAACTTTTCCGGTTCCTGTGCGGCGTCGAGCATCGCCACTCCGCGCGGGGGAATTGGTGCGCCGCTCGAATCGAGCGCGCGCTCAGGACTGTAACAGTTTCGGATTCGCCGAAGGAAGGGGCCCGGGGATGACGAAGGCCGGGCCGGTATCGGAATCGGACACCCCCGACGGATGACGCCGGTTGGGGAACCGGTGATGCCATCCGTCGCTTGCGGTTGGGACCGCTGGGGGCCTCTCCGAGGAGAGAGCGCGTGGGACGAGGCTTTGGGCCGAACCCTTGGCCTCGTCCGGTTCGCTCAGACGGTCGCCGTCAGGCGGCCTTCAAGACCTGGTGCAGACGCTGCGTGGCCTGCGTCTCGTCGATCCCATCGATCGCCGCCAGTTCACGCACCAGACGGTCGAGGGCCGCCTGGTAGATCTGCCGCTCGCTGTAGGACTGATCCGGCTGATCGGCGTTGCGGTGCAGGTCCCGCACCACTTCCGCGATCGAAACCGGGTCGCCGGAATTGATCTTGGCCTCGTATTCCTGGGCACGGCGCGACCACATGGCGCGCTTCACCCGCGACCGGCCCTTGAGGGTCTGCAGCGCCGTCTCCATCACCTTGCGGGAGGAGAGCTTGCGGAGACCGGAATTGCGCGCCTTGGCCACCGGCACGCGGAGGGTCATGCGGTCCTTGTCGAAGCTGATGATGATGACCTGAAGGGTATGGCCGGAAATGTCCTGGTTCTCGACCCCGAGAACCTTGCCGACGCCATGCGTCGGATAGACCACGAAATCACCCTTCTTGAAGCCCCCGTTCTTATCCTTGTCCTTGGCTGCTACAGCCTTCTTCTTATCGACCACGTTCCGCTCCCAATCCGATCCGTCTTCCATGCGCGGGCTGACCTCAGCCGGCGCGGGTCGCGCCAAATCGGGGCACAAGCGGCCGCCCTCCGGATAGCCCCCTATCCGAATTGCGGTATCCCCGATTTGAGGCTTGGACGGCCGCGGAATTTGGTTAACTTCCGCCACAAACCGCCCCAACGACCTACTCAATCTATATATCAGAAAGGGGGGTCGGTTTCAAGGAAACGCAGCTATGCGCGCGCCGCAGCCAAGGTCTTTCGCGCCCCCACACCGGGGGCGACGCCTTTGCGGCCCTAATTTCTAACGTCCTGAAAAATCAGGACTTTGCCGGCTCCGGGTCGAAATGCTTGGCAAATTTATCGGCGACGCCTTTCCACTGATCGGCATCCGCCGGGGCCTCGCCCTTGCGGGTGATGTTGGGCCATTTCGCCGCATATTCCCGGTTGATTTCCAGCCACTTCTCCATGCCGCTTTCGCTGTCGGGCAGGATCGCATCGGCCGGGCATTCGGGCTCGCAGACGCCGCAGTCGATGCACTCGTCGGGGCTGATCACCAGCATGTTCTCGCCGGCATAGAAACAGTCGACCGGGCAGACCTCCACGCAGTCCATATACTTGCACTTGATGCAGGCCTCGGTGACGACATACGCCATGGCAGAGCTCCGAAAATACACCGCGCCGGGGGAAAACCGGCGGGTAGGACAGGCGCGCTGACTAGCACGGCCACCCGGGCGGGTGCAACACGCCGGACCCGCAAGGCTGGTATCGCCTTTGCCGATCGCCGTCCACCTACTCTTCGCCGCGGAGACGGTCGATGGCCCGCCGCTCGCGTTTGGTCGGTCGACCGGCGCCCTCCTCGCGTACGGCCGACAGGGGCTCGGCCGGCGCCGGCTTGGGCTTGGGCGGGTCGAGATCCTCATAGAGCAGCCGCGCCTCCGGCGCACCGCCGCGCCGTACCGCCAGCGCCACGATCCTGATGATCCGGATATGCGGACCGAGCGCGAAGGTCAGCACGTCGCCGGGGCGGATTGCGTAATGCGCCTTATCGGTCGGCTGCCCGTTCACGCGAAACCGCGCCTCGGTCACGATCTTCGCGGCGCTGGTGCGCGTCCGGGCGAAGCGCGCGAACCACAGCCATTTGTCGACACGCAAAGTGTCGGTCATCGCCGCTCGAATTTGATGCCGGCGAGTGCGGCGAAGGGCGAGCCGGGCTGCACCGGTTGCGGCGCCTCGCGCCGGCGGCG
>DASZYM010000074.1:0-14200 GCA_035545355.1 Dongiaceae bacterium | reverse complement strand
TTGATGTCATCGGCAAGCCGGCCGCGGCCACGGCCTTCATCGACGATTCCCCGAAGAACATCGAAGCCGCCAAGAATCTCGGCATCAACGCGGTGCTGTTCAAAAATGACGGCAGCGCGACGGAAAAGCTGCGGCGACTGGGGTTGCCGATCTGAGAAGTGCCGCGCTGGTTTATCGTCCGAGCGAAGTCCGCGAACGTCACGGCTGTTTAAGAACCAGCGCGACGCCGGCTCAGAAATGCTGGAACCCGCGCGATGCCAGCGCGATCTCGGCGCCGTCGCGATCCAGGACACGCACCCCCTCGCCGCGGACGATCTCGCCGATCTCGGTCACATCCGACCATGCCGGATGCGACGATGCCGCCGTGAACAGCAGCTCGTAATCGTCGCCGCCGGTCAGGATCAGCGGCAACAGGTCGAGATCGCCGGCCAAAGCCTCCTGCGCTCCAGGCGAAAGCGGGACGCGGTCGGCGTGGATGACGACGCCGCAGCGAGACGCCTCGGCGATGTGTCCCGCATCGGCGACCAGGCCGTCGGACACATCCATCGCCGCATGCGCGCCGCCGATCAGCGCCGCCCCGAGTTTCATGCGCGGCTGTGGCAGGTGATACCGGTCGGCGAGCGCATCGCGCTGCGCCGCCGCGAGGTCCAGCAGCTCGCCGCGCAGCACCTTTAAGCCCAAGGCGCCGTCGCCGATCGTGCCGCTGACGAACAGCCGGTCGCCAGCCTTGGCGCCGCCGCGGCGCAGCGCCTTGCCCTGGGGCACGATGCCGAGAGCGGTGACCGAGAGCGTCGTCGGGCCGGGCGTTGCGACCGTGTCGCCGCCCATCAGGCTGATGCCGAATTCCTTCTGGTCCGCGGCGAGGCCGGCGGTGAATTTCGCGATCCAGGCCTCATCGATGTCGGGGCCGAGCGCGGTCGTCATCAGGTAGCCGATCGCGCGCGCGCCCTTCGCCGCGAGGTCCGACAGATTGACCCGCAGCATCTTGCGCGCGATCAGATCGGCGGGATCGGAAGCGAGGTAATGCCGCCCCTCGACCAGGGCATCGGCGGTCAGCACCAGGTCGTGGCCGGCGGGCGGCTGATAGGTGCAGGCATCGTCCTCGAGATCGACCGCGCCGGCGAAACCCGCCGCCAGCGGTGCGAAATAGCGGCGGATCAGGTCGAACTCACCGGGAAGCGGGCGGTCCGCCACGCGACTCCCCCATTTCGCCCGGCCGCAAAGCATGGGCGAGCTGATCGAGCACGCCGTTGGCAAGCCGCGTCTCGGGCTCGCCGAGGAAGGCATCGGCCACCGCCAGGTATTCGCTGATGACGACTTTCGGCGGAATGTCGGAACGGTGCGCCAGCTCGTATGTGCCGCAACGGAGCACCGCGCGCAGGATCGATTCCAGCCGGTCGATGCTCCAATCCTCGGTCAGCACGCCGGCGATCATATCGTCCAGCTCCGGGGCATGACCCGTCGCGCCGTTGACCAGGTCGCCGAACAGCCGCAGGTCGGCCGAAGGCAGGTCGATGCCGTCGACATTCTTGCCGATCCGGTGCTCGGTGAACTCGCGGATGATCGTGACCGCCGCGGTGCCGCTCTGCTCCCACTGATAGAGCGCCTGCACGGCGGCGAGCCGCGCCGCGCGGCGCTGCATCGAGGGCTGGCGGGCCGGCTGGCCGGCGGGCTTGGGGGCCTGGCTCAATTTGTCAGTCCGAACTTGCGGCGGATCGCGACCATGGCCAGCACGGCCTCCGCCGCCCCGCCGCCTTTGTCCTTCTCGCTCATGCGGGCGCGGGCCCAGGCCTGGTCCTCATTCTCGACCGTCAGGATGCCGTTGCCGATGCAGACGGCGTAGTCGGTGGCGAGGTTCATCAGGCCGCGGGCGCTCTCGTTGCACACGGTCTCGTAATGCGTGGTCTCGCCGCGGATGACGCAGCCCAAAGCGAGGAACCCGTCGAACGGCTTCTTCAGCTTGCCTTGGCGCTGCGCCTCGATCGCGAGGCGAATGGCGCCGGGAATCTCCAGCGCGCCCGGCACGGTGAACTTCTCATGGCCGGCGCCCGCCTTCTTCAGCGCGTGCTCGGCGCCTTCCAGCAGCGCGTCGGAGATCTCGGCGTAGAACCGGGCCTCGACGACCATGATATGCGGTTTCTTCGTCGCCATGTTTCGCTCAGGAAATGTCCAGGGGAATGGGCCGCTCGCCTTCGACCGTCAGGCCATAGCCTTCCAGGCCCACGATGGTCTTATGGCGGTTGGAGAGCAGGATCATGTTGCGCACGCCGAGATCGAGCAGGATCTGCGCGCCGACGCCGTAATCGCGCAGCTCCGAGGACGAGCCGGAGCGCTCGGTCGCCGAAGGGCGCGGCGGCTCGACGAGGCCGGCCCGGCTGCGCACGGCGTCCGACAGCGAGGTCGCCAGCGGCTCGCGGATCAGCACGATCACGCCCCGCCCCTCCTTCGCGATCAGCCGCATGGCGGAAGCGAGCTCGCCGCCGCGGCCGGAATGCGCATCGGCCAGCACGTCGTCGAGCACGCTCATGGCATGCATGCGCACCAGCACCGGCTCCTCGGTGTGGAGGTCGCCCTTCACCAGGGCGACGTGCTCGGCATGGGCCACCTTGTTGGTATAGACATGGAGCTTGAAGTCGCCGCCGAAGCGGCTCTCGAAATTCGTCTCCAGCGTGCGCTCGACGATGCGGTCATAGCGCCGGCGATAGGCGATCAGGTCGGCGATGGTGCCGATCTTGAGGCCATGGAACTGCGCGAACTGCACCAGGTCGTCGCGGCGCGCCATGCTGCCGTCGTCGTTCAGCACTTCGCAGATGACGCCCGCCGGCTGCAGGCCGGCGAGCCGCGCCACATCGACCGCGGCCTCGGTATGTCCGGTGCGCACCAGCACGCCGCCATCGCGGGCGACCAGCGGAAACACATGGCCGGGCGTCACGATGTCGGAGGCACCCTTGGCGGGATCGATCGCGACCTGGATGGTGCGCGCGCGATCGAAAGCCGAGATACCGGTGGAGATCCCGTCGCGCGCCTCGATCTAGATGGTGAAGGCGGTCTGGTGCCGCGAGCCGTTGCGCAGCGACATCAGCGGCAGGCCGAGCTGCTCGATCCGCTGGCGCTCCAGGGCCAGGCAGATCAGGCCGCGGCCGTGCTTGGCCATGAAGTTGACCGCTTCCGGCGTCGCCATCTGTGCCGGGATGATCAGGTCGCCCTCGTTCTCGCGCTCCTCATCGTCGACCAGCACGAACATGCGCCCGCGCCTGGCCTCTTCGATGATCTCCGCGGTGGAGGATTTGAATTTCTCGAAACTCACTTACGCACCCTTCGCCCCAGGGCCGGTTTGGGGGGCGTCCCGACCCAGAAGGCGCGCAACATATCGCGCCACCTGGTCGATTTCCAGATTGACCGGAACGCCCATGCCGTTCGAGCCCAGGTTCGTAACCTCCTGGGTTATAGGGATAATATTCACGCCGAAGGTCTCGTCCCCGACCTCGTTCACGGTCAGCGAGATGCCGTCGAGGGTGATCGAACCCTTGGGCGCGATGAAGGGCATCAGCGCCTTGGGCGCCCGGACCGTGAGGCGGATGCTGCCGCCGTCCTGGCGCCGCGCCACGATCTCGCCCACGCCATCGACATGGCCGCTGACCAGGTGGCCGCCCAGCTCGTCGCCGACCTTCAGCGCGCGCTCCAGGTTGATGCGGGTTCCGACCTTCCAATGGCCCAAGGTGGTGACCGAGAGCGTCTCGCCGCTGACATCGAAGGCCAGCCAGTTCGGGCCCTTCTCCACCACGCTCAGGCAGCAGCCGTTGCAGCAGACCGAGGCGCCGCCGGCGATCTCGGCGGTCGGATAGGCGGTTTCGATCTCCAGGCGGGTGACCGGGCCCGGCGTGATCCGCCGGACCGTGCCCAGATCCGTCACGATTCCTGTAAACATCTACAAAATCAGTGTGTTGTGCGCTGTTATTGGGGTTTCCGGCGATAGATCTCGGCCGAGTCGCCGCCGGCCGATTCCAGCCCGATACGCTCGAGCCGGGTCATCCGGGATATGTCATCCAACCCGATTTCATCGATCGAAGCCAGCCCGTCGCCGCCGATGATCCCAGGTGCCCGGAACCAATGCAGCCGGTCCACGCGATCGGCCTTGAGGAGGGACGCGGCCAGGGTCGCGCCGCCCTCGACCAGCAGGCGGGTGATGCCGAGCCCACCCAGAGCCCCGAGCGCGGCATCGATCCCATCCGCTTCGACGATTTCGACGTCATAGGCGCGATAGCGTTCGAGGCCGGCCGCCGGGTGACCGGTGCGGGTGATCAAAACCGTGCGCCGGTTCGGCGCGCTCTGCACCAGCTTGCTCTCGACCGGCAGGCGCAGGCGACGGTCCATCACCACGCGCACCGGCGATCGGCTCTCCAGCCCCGGCAGGCGGCAGTTCAGTTGCGGATCGTCGGCGATCGCGGTGCCGCTGCCGATCATGATCGCGTCATGGGTCGCGCGCAGGCGATGGCCTCGGGCGCGGGCAGTCTCGCCGGTGATCCACTTGCTCTGGCCGCTGCGTGTCGCGATGCGGCCGTCCAGGCTGGTCGCGAGCTTCAACGTCACCATCGGTCGCCTGCTCGCGATCCGCGTGAGGAAGCCGCGGTTGAGGTCTGCCGCCTCGTCCCGCAATGCGCCGAGATCGACGGCGATGCCGGCGCCTTGCAGGCGCCGGACGCCTTCGCCGTTGACGGCAGGATATGGATCCTCCAAGGCCACGACGCAGCGCTTGATCCCCGCCATGATCAGCGCATCGGCGCAAGGCGGCGTCTTGCCGTGATGCGAGCAGGGCTCCAGCGTCACATAGGCGGTGGCGCCGCGCGCCGCCGTTCCCGCCATCTTCAGCGCCTCGGTTTCCGCGTGCGGCCGGCCGCCGGGCTGGGTCCAGCCGCGGCCGACGACGGAGCCGGCCGGGTTGACGATGACGCAGCCGACGGCGGGGTTCGGCCAGACATTGCCCAACCCGCGCTCCGCCAGCAGGAGCGCCGCGCGCATGTGCTCGAGATCGGCGGCGTTAGTCGTTGCCGTCGCCAAGCTTGTCGACGAAGGCCTCGAAGTCCTTCGCCTCGCGGAAGTTGCGGTAGACCGATGCGAAGCGGACGAAGGCGACCTTGTCGAGATTGGACAGCGCATCCATCACCGCCTCGCCGATGGCGGAGCTCTGGATCTCGTTCTCGCCGGAGCTCTCCAGCCGGCGCACGATGCCGTTCACCACGCGCTCCAGGCGTTCGCTGTCGACCGGACGCTTGCGCAGCGAGATCTGCATCGAGCGGATCAGCTTCTCGCGCTCGAACGGCTCGCGCTGGCCGTTGCTCTTCACCACGATCAGCTCGCGAAGCTGCACCCGCTCGAAGGTCGTGAAGCGGGCGCCGCAATTGGTGCATTGCCGGCGCCGGCGGATCGCCGCGTTGTCGTCGGTCGGACGTGAATCCTTGACCTGGGTATCCTCGTTACCGCAGAACGGACAACGCATACGCTCTCCTCTCCCCGCCTCGCCCCAATGGCCGCACTAGCCCGCGTAGATCGGGAACCGCTTGCAGAGTGCGCTGACTTCCCTGCGCACCTCCTGCTCCACGGCGCCGTTGTTCTGCGGATTGGCGGCGAGCGCATCCAGCACTCTGACGATCATCTTGCCGACTTCGCGGAATTCCTCGACGCCGAAGCCGCGCGTGGTCGCCGCCGGCGTGCCCAGGCGCACGCCCGAGGTGATGGTCGGCTTCTCGGTATCGTAGGGAATGCCGTTCTTGTTGCAGGTGATGCCGGCATGCTCGAGGCTCGCCTCGGAGATCTTGCCGTTCAGCTTCTTCGGCCGGAGATCGACCAGCATCAGGTGGTTGTCGGTGCCGCCGGTGGTGATGGCGAAGCCGCCCTTCACCAGCGTCTCGGCCAAAGCCTTGGCGTTGTCGATCACCTGCTTGGCATAGACCTTGAACTCGGGCTGCAGCGCCTCGCCGAACGCCACGGCTTTCGCGGCGATCACATGCATCAGCGGCCCGCCTTGCAGGCCGGGGAAGACCGCCGAGTTGATCTTCTTGCCGATCTCCTCGTCGTTCGCGAGGATCATGCCGCCGCGCGGGCCGCGCAGCGTCTTGTGCGTGGTCGTGGTGACGACATGGGCATGCGGCAGCGGACTCGGATGCACGCCGGCCGCGACCAGGCCGGCGAAATGCGCCATGTCCACCATGAAGTAGGCGCCGATGGAATCCGCGATCTTGCGGAAGCGCGCGAAATCCCAGAAGCGCGGATAGGCCGAGCCGCCGGCCAGGATCAGCTTCGGCTTGTGTTCGTGCGCCAGTTTCTCGACCTCATCCATGTCGATGGTCAGCGTGTCGGGGCGCACGGTATAGGGCGCCACCTTGAACCACTTGCCCGACTGATTGGCGGGCGAGCCGTGCGTGAGATGGCCGCCGGCCGCGAGGTTCAAGCCCATGAAGGTATCGCCGGGCTGCAGCAGCGCCATGAAGGCGCCCTGGTTCGCCTGCGCGCCGGAATGCGGCTGCACGTTGGCGAAGGCGCAATCGAACAGCTTCTTCGCGCGCTCGATCGCGATGGCCTCGGCCACGTCGACAAACTCGCAGCCGCCGTAATAGCGCCGGCCGGGATAGCCCTCGGCGTATTTGTTGGTGAGGACCGAGCCTTGCGCCTCGAGCACCGCGCGAGAGACGATGTTCTCCGAGGCGATGAGCTCGATCTGGTCCTGCTGGCGATGCAACTCCTCGCCGATCGCCTTGAAGAGATCGGGATCACGCTCTTTCAAGGAGGCAGTGAAGAAACCGGGCATGGGCTTGTAGGTCGCGTTCATCTCTCGCAGTCCTCGGCTATCGCCGTCATGGCGTCGTTACTGGGCCTATCCCAGTTTGGCGACGCGACTTTGGTGGCGCCCACCCTCGAAATCTGTCCCCAAAAACACCCGCAAACAGTCTTTTGCGACATCGACCCCGGTCGTCCGCGCGCCCAGGCACAGGACGTTGGCGTCGTTGTGCTGCCGGGTCAGCCGCGCGCCGGTCACGTCATGGACCAGGCTGGCCCGGATGTGACGGTGACGGTTGGCGGCGATCGATATTCCGATCCCCGTGCCGCAGATCAGGACGCCCCTCTTGACCTTGCCCTCGGCCAAGGCGTCGGCCAGGCGGTTGGCGAAATCCGGATAATCCACCGAGGCCGGGCCGTTGGTGCCGAGATCCAGCGCGCTGAATTGCAGCTCGGCGAGCATGCCTTTCAGCGCCTCCTTGAGCTCGAATCCCGCGTGATCGCTGGCTATTGCGATGGTTTCCGACATATCCGCCCGGCCGCCCTGCGGCACCGGGACCGCCCCCCGGCGCAACGAGGGCATACCATATCTCCGGCGCCCTCCCCCCGCCAACCACTATCTGGGGGATTATGCGGCGCCTCGGATGACAAAGAAAAAAGGCCCGGACTTGCGCCCGGGCCTCATTCCGAAAGAACGCCGAGGAGCTTAGTTCAGCGGCTCCTGGGTGTACTTGCCGTCATGCCAGATGAACCAGGCATAATCGACCTTCTTCAGGTCGCCCTTGGCATCCCAGGTGAGATCGCCGATCACCGACGGGACGGTGTTGCCATGGAGCCATTCGGCCATCTTGGCACCATCGGTGCCGCCGGTCGCCTTGGCCGCCGCCGCGAAGGCCTGGACCGCCGCGTAGGAGCTCAGGGTGTATCCTTCCGGCTCATAGTTCTCGGCGCGGAATTCCGCGACGACGCTCTTGGCGGAATCGAGGTTGATCGCCGTGGCGGCGTCGGAGAAGCGCATGCCTTCGCCGGCCGGGCCGGAGATCGACCAGAACTCGGCGGAGTTCAGCGCGTCGCCCGAGATGAAGTCGGCCTTGAAGCCCTGATCGCGCGCCTGACGCATCATCAGCGCGGCATCCGGGTGGTAGCCGCCGATATAGACGACGTCGATCTTGGCTTCCATCATCTTCGAGATGAGGGCCGAGAAGTCCTTGTCGCCGGCGGTGTAGGTGTCGCGGACCGCGGTCTTCATGCCGGCCGCGTTCATGTTCTTCTCGGTCTCGTTGGCGAGACCCTGACCATAGGCCGACTTGTCGTCGAGAATGGCGACGTTCTTGCCCGGATAGGTCTTGGCGATCCACGGACCGGCGAACTCACCCTGCTTGTCGTCGCGACCGCAGGTCCGGAAGACCGTGGTGATGCCCTTGGCCGCCGGCCCTTCGGTGAAGGTCGGATTGGTCGAGGCCGGGGTAATCTGCAGGATGCCTTCCTCGGCGTAGACGTCGGAGGCCGGGATCGACGAGCCGGAGCAGAAGTGGCCGGCCACGAAGACCACGCCCTTCTTCACCAGATCGTTCGCGACCTGCACCGCCTGCTTCGGATCGCATTGATCGTCGCCGATTTCGAGCTTCAGTTGTTTGCCGAGCACGCCGCCGGCGGCGTTGATGTCCTTCACCGCCAGCTCGGAGCCGCGGCGGAGCTGCTCACCGAACGCCGCGAGATCGCCGGTCATCGGACCCGCGACGGCGATGGTGATGTCGTCCGCCTTGGCCTGCGTGCCATAGGCGAACGCACCGACAGCCATGGCCGCAGCCAGAGCCGTGGTGGTAACCAACTTTTTGAACATTTGTTAGCCTCTTCCCGTTCGTTGACGCCCGATTGATTTCTGCAATCGGACTTGAACCAATTTTGCGCACCAACCATCGCGGGGGTCAACCCGCTTCCCGACGCCGGACGCGCATCCCGGCGGCGGAGCCCTGCCAAAAGGGTTAAGTCTGCGCGCTTCCGGCGCGCTGGCGCCAGGACAGCAGCCCGGAGCGCTCGTACAACCACGGGTATTGCTGGACCATCTTCCGGGCGAGCGTGATGCGGTAGGCGAGAAGCGCGATCACGATGATCCAGATCGCATCGACCACGTAGTGGATCAACGAGAGCCATTCCTTCCCGAACAGCGCGCAATCGATGAAATGGTTGCCCAGCGCGAGGAGCAGTCCATAGACCACGTTCTGCCAGGCCGGGCGCCAGGTCTCGGCGATCGCCTGCCCGACCAGGAAGGCGGCGAAGCCGAACAGCACGATCGAGACGCCGAAGAACTCGCCGAAGCTCAAGTCAGCCATGATGCCGGCTCCTAATGATGCCCGCCTTCGAGATAGGCGGCGCGCACTTCGGCATTGGTCAGCAGCTCCCTGCCGGTTCCGGTCAAGGTGATCTTGCCGTTGACCATGACATAGCCGCGATGCGCGAGCCGCAGCGCGTGGTTCGCGTTCTGCTCGACCAGGAAAACGGTGACGCCCTGCTGCTCGTTGATCTCCTTGATGATCTCGAAGATCTGCTTGACGATCAGCGGCGCCAGGCCGAGCGAAGGCTCGTCCAGCAACAGCAGGCGCGGCCGGCTCATCAGCGCGCGGGCGATCGCCAGCATCTGCTGCTCGCCGCCGGACAGCGTGCCGCCGCGCTGGCTCCCGCGCTTCTCCAGGATCGGGAACATGTCCATGACGCGCTTCAGGTCCGCGTCGAAGACCTTGGGGTCGCCGTGCAGCGCGCCCATCTTCAGGTTTTCCAGCACGGTCATGCGCGGGAAGATGCGGCGACCTTCCGGCGACTGTGCGATGCCGAGGCGCATGATCTCGTTGGTCGGCAGGCGCGAGAGGCTGGTGCCCTCGAAGGTGATCGATCCTTCGCGGGCACGCGGCGAGCCGCAGATCGTCATCAGCAGGGTCGACTTGCCGGCGCCGTTGGCGCCGATCAAGGTCACGATCTCGCCCCGGTTGACCGTGAGGTCGATCCCCTTCAGGGCCTCGATATGGCCGTAGAAGGTGTGGACGCCCGAGACCTGCAGCATCGTGTCGGCCATCAGTCTTTTTCTTCCTCGCCGAGATAGGCGCGAATGACCGCGGGATCCTGCCGGATCTGCGCCGGCGCGCCGTCGGCGATCTTGCGCCCGTAATCCAGCACCACGATGTGGTCCGAGATGCCCATCACGACGCTCATGTCATGCTCGATCAGCAGGATGCCGATCCCGACCTGATCGCGGATCTCGAGCAGGAGCTGGTTGAGTTCCGCGGATTCCCGCGGGTTGAGGCCCGCCGCCGGCTCGTCGAGGCAGAGCAGCACGGGATCGGTGCACATCGCGCGGGCGATCTCGAGCCGGCGCTGGCCGCCGTAAGGCAGGCTGCCGGCCGGATTGTCGGCGAGGCTCAGCAGGCCGACGCGGTCCAGCCACTTGACCGCTTTCTCCTTGGCTTCGGCCTCGGCGTGGCGATAGCTCGGCGCGCCGAGGAGGCCCAGGAACGTGAAGCCGGATGCCTTCATCAGCTTGTTGTGCTGGGCGACCATCAGGTTTTCCAGCGCCGACATGCCGGGGAACAGCCGGATGTTCTGGAAGGTGCGCGCGACCTTGGCCTTCTGGCCGATCAGGTAGCCCGCCATCTGCTCGAGCAGCATCACCTCGCCGTTGCCCTGGCGGAGCGTGATCCGGCCGACCGTCGGCTTATAGAAGCCGGTGATGCAGTTGAAGAGCGTGGTCTTGCCGGCGCCGTTCGGGCCGATCACGCCGGTGATCTGCCGATTCTGCGCTTCGAAGGTCACGTCTTCGACGGCGACCAGGCCGCCGAAGCGCATGGTCACATGCTCGACCGACAGCAGAGCGCTGGAAACGGCCGTCTCGGACGCGGCGGTTGCGGCATTCATTTGGAATAGCCCCGCCGCTTGTACTGGATGGTCGGTTCGCGATGGGCCAGCAGGCCGCGCGGCCGCAGCAGCATGATCATGACCATGCAGATTCCGTAGAACAGCATGCGGTAGAGCGAAAGCTCGCGCATCACCTCGGGCAATCCCACCAGCAGGATCGCCGCCAGCGCGACGCCGACCTGGCTACCCATGCCGCCGAGGACCACGATCGCCAGGATCTGCGCGGATTCGATGAAGACGAAGCTCTCCGGGCTGACGAAGCCCTGGCGCGCGGCGAAGAACGAGCCGGCGAAACCGGCGAACATCGCGCCCATCGCGAAGGCGGTGAGCTTGGTGTTGGTGGGATTGATGCCGAGCGCGCGGCAGGCGGTCTCGTCCTCGCGCAGGGCCTCCCAGGCGCGGCCGATCGGCAGGCGCCGCAGCCGGATCGTCACGAAGTTGGTGATCAGCGCCAGGACCAGGATGACGTAGTAGAGGAACATCACCCGCTGGCTGGTCGCGAAGTCGATATGGAAGAACTGGGCGAAGGTGGTGTGGCCCGGCGGCGCGGTCCGCTCGAACGGCAGGCCGAAGAAGTCGATGCGCGGGATGCTGCCGATGCCGTTCGGGCCGCCGGTGAAGACCTGCCAGTTGATCAGGATGATGCGGATCATCTCGCCGAAGCCCAGGGTCACGATGGCGAGATAGTCGCCGCGCAGCCGCAGCACCGGGAAACCGAGCACGATGCCGAAGCTCGCCGCGATGATGCCGGCGACCGGGAGGCATTCCCAGAAATCGAAGCCGAACTCGGTCGCGAGCTTGGCATAGGTATAGGCGCCGACCGCATAGAACGCGACGTAGCCGAGGTCCAGCAGGCCGGCGAGCCCGACCACGATGTTCAGGCCCCAGCCCAGCATCACGTAGGTCAGGATCAGGGTCAGGGTCTCGGTCACCTGGCGGGTCGCCGAGGACCAGGGCGAGAACGGCACGATGATCGGCAGCACGACCGCGATCCCGACCAGGAACGGGCCGAGGATGCTCGACATGCGGCGCGCCCAGCCGGCGCGGCTCTGCTCCCGCGCCTCGCGCTGATCGAGCGTCATCGTGCCGTGGCGGCGGCTCCGCATGCTGGAATAGGCGACCCCCGCGACGTAGAGCGCGCCGAGCCCGAAGATGATGTTGACCATCGGCTCGTCGAAGGGATGCGGGATGACGTCGTAGCTCAGGCTCTCGGCGAGGCCGAGCGAGCCGATGCCGAAGAGATAGACGAAGCCGACCAACCCGCCGAGGAGCGCGGGCTTCGAGAGACCCTGCCGGTCGAGCGCGATCAGGAACCGCCCGGCCGGGACCAGGATGCAGGCCCAGACGACGTCGAGGATATGGGTGCTGAAGCTGAGCTGCTGGCCCTGGTTGGCCTGGGTCTGGAAGCCGATCATGTAGATCGACAGCAGGAAGACCAGGACGACGGTGACCATCGCCTCCTTGGCAGCCTCGACCACCGGGCTGACGGCCTTGCTGGCGGCCGCTCCGCGTTGCATCACGGCGTCGGTCATGCCCTAAACTTTCTCGATTTCGGGCCTGCCGAGCAGGCCGGTCGGACGGAAGATCAGCACCAGGACCAGGATGCCGAAGGCCGCCACATCCTTGTATTCGGCGCTGAAATAGGCGGACCAGAAGGCCTCGATCAGGCCGATCAGCACGCCGCCCAGCATCGCGCCCGGCAGCGAGCCGATGCCGCCCAGCACCGCGGCCGTGAAGGCCTTGATGCCGGCGACGAAGCCCATGAAGAAGTCGTTATTGCCGTAATAGAGCGTCACCATCATGCCGGCGACCGCGGCCAGGCCGGCGCCCAGCACGAAGGTCAGCGAGATCGTGCGATCGACGTTCACGCCGAGCAGCGAGGCCATCTTCATGTCCTGCTCGCAGGCCCGCTGCTGGCGTCCGAGCGAGGTGTTGCCGATCGCCATGGCAAAGCCGCCCATCAGCACGATCGTGATCACCACGATCACGATCTGCATATAGCCGAGCTGCACGACGAAGGAGTTGTCGCTGCCGCCGCCCATCAATTGGAAGCCGCCGCGGATCACCGGCTCGATCGGCTTGGGGCGCGGCCCCTGCACGAGCTGCACGTAGTTCTCGAGCAAAATCGACATGCCGATCGCGGAGATCAGCGGCGCCAGCCGGTTGGAGCCGCGCAACGGCCGATAGGCGATGCGCTCGACCGCCCAGCCATAGGCCGAGGTCAGCACCACCGAGACGATCAGCATCAGCAGCAGGATGGCCGGCACCCAGGTGATGCCGAGCGCACCGCAGACCAGCAGCATGATCATCGCCTGGAAGGCGCCGATCATGTAGATGTCGCCATGCGCGAAGTTCACCATGCCGATGATGCCGTAGACCATCGTGTAGCCGATGGCGATCAGGCCGTAGACCGAGCCCAGTGTCAGGCCGTTGATCAACTGCTGCAGGAAATACGGAAACCAGTCCATGTTCGGCGTGGCGCCCTAGCAACCGGTGAAAGGATGCGGTGTGTGGGAAATTCGCGTCCGTCGAGACCGCGTACAACCGTGACCCGCCGGCGAGGCGCGCCGGGACGACCCGTGCTTGTCCTGAAAGGCTGTCATGACCGGCTCCTTCGGAACCGGGCTCCGCATCCCGACGATCGGCATTCCCCGTCTCGACCCCCGCTGGCCAGCCGCTGAATCGGCCCGGACCGCGCTGTCGTTATGCCGCGGACGGTAGCCAATCCACTTTGATCCGACAAGGAGATATTGCGGATTGTACCGATTGTTCGTTACCTGTTCCCGCTAGCTGTTCTCGCGCCGCGTTCCACCTTGGGTGGCGCGCTTGGCGAGGACGTATTCCAGCTTTCGCACGACGAGACGGGTCAGTTCCGCATCGCCGACGCCGGGCGAGGCCTGGATCGAAACCTCGGTCAAGGTGGCGGGATCGATGGCGCTCACTTTGACCGCATTGCCAATGCGGTGGAACTCGATGATATACCCTTGGTCATCCGTCATGGCCGTTCCCGCATCCGCCCATCCCGGGCTTGGGACCGTCCTGAACTTAGCATCGATGACGAGTCGTCGCTGAAAGCCTTCGCCCTGGGAGAAACGAGATGAGTTCCGCCCGCCACGCCGCCAGCCCGGTCGCCGCCAAGCCCGAATTCCAGTGGGAAGACCCGCTGCTGCTGGAAGAGCAGCTCAGCGAGGACGAGCGCCTGGTGCGCGACACCGCCCGCGGCTATTGCCAGGACAAGCTGATGCCGCGGGTGCTGCAGGCCAACCGTCACGAAAAGTTCGACCGCGAGATCATGAACGAGCTGGGTGAGCTCGGCCTGCTGGGCTCGACCATCGACGGCTATGGCTGCGCCGGCACCAACTACGTCGCCTACGGACTGGTCGCCCGCGAGGTGGAGCGCGTCGATTCCGGCTACCGCTCGGCGATGTCGGTGCAGTCGAGCCTCGTCATGCATCCGATCCATGCCTACGGCAACGAGGCGCAGCGCCAGAAGTGGCTGCCGCGCCTTGCCAGCGGCGAG
>DASZYM010000073.1:0-20718 GCA_035545355.1 Dongiaceae bacterium | reverse complement strand
CCGTTCGGCGCGGTCGATGATGCGGCGCACCTCATGGGTCAGCCGCACCAGGCTCTTCCCGGAAGGCGCCGGATCGAAAGTCCAGGCCCGCGGCAGGCGGATCTCGCCGGTCTCGTCCGGGATGGCGCCGACATGCTGGCGGGGCAGCAGGCCGCGGCGCGAGATCGCCTGGATCGGCCCGCGATGTCCACGGTCGAGCAGCGAGACCACCGTATCGACCATGGTCAGGCCGGTGCCGAGGATGATGACACCCGCCTCCGGGTCGAGCGCCGCGACGGCACGCTCGTCCCAGGGATCGCCGAAGACCGGACCCTGCCCCTGCCGCGGCGGAAAGTTCCCGATCGCCAGCACCGCGAGATCGGCGGTCGATCGCCGGCCCATGGCGAAGCGCAGGCCGAGCCCGTCGGAACCGCGCTCGATCGCCACGACCTCGTCGCTGACGATGGTCAGCCGGTCGCCGCGCTCGCCGCGCCAGACCGCATCGGCCAGGCATTGCTGCACATAGGCGCCGAACAGACCGCGCGGCGCAAAGCCGGTCGGCTCAGGCGGCTCGGCAAGCTGGTCGCGCAACGGCGGCTGCAGCCGACGCAGCCAGTCCACGAAGTGATCCGGCACCGCCGAGAAGGCGCTCATATTGCCGGCGCGGACATTGAGCAGATGGTTGGGATTGCCGGTCGAATAGGCGAGGCCGGCGCCCAGCCGCGGGCTCTTCTCGATCAGCAGGATGCGATCCTGATCGCCGCAGCGGTCAAGAAGATGCAGCGTCAGCAGCGCTCCGGTGAAGCCCGCGCCGACGATCGCGATCGTGCGGCCTGGCATCGCGTCACCAATCGATGCCGATGGGACGCACCGCCACCGCCTGTTCCGACAGGTCGGCCAGGCCCGGGCTGGGATGGGTCGGATAGACGGCGCCGCGGCGTTTCGTTCCGCCGCGAGCGCCGCGCCCCTTCGGCGTGTTGCGCCAGCGGATATAGGCCGAATGTGCAACTGCGTTGAGAACGACGAGGGCGACCACGATCACGAGGTCGAGCATGGAGATGCTCCCTTGAATTGAATCCGCGCCTGGCTGGGTCAGCGCCACTCCCGCTTGGCCGTTATCCCAAGGCTTGGCCCTGGGATCCACGGGTTTCCATCCGCACGCACCGAGCGCGCCGAGAGAAACCCGTGGATGCCGAGAGAGAGTTAGGAGACGCCGTTACTGCGGCTGATAGATCTGGTCGAACACCCCGCCATCGGCGAACTGTTCCTTCTGCACCTTGGTCCAGCCGCCGAGATCCCCGATGGTGAACAGCGGGATGTTCGGGAAGCTCGCCTTGTACTTCTCAGCGACCGCCGGATCGATCGGGCGGTAGAAGTTCTGCGCGGCGATCTCCTGGCCCTCCGGCGAGTAGAGATACTTCAAGTATTCCTCGGCCTGCTTGCGCGTGCCATGGGCGTCCACGACCTTGTCGACCACCGCAACCGGCGGCTCGGCCAGGATCGAGATCGAGGGGTTGACGATCTCGAACTGATCGGGCCCGAGTTCCTTCAGCGCCAGATAGGCCTCGTTCTCCCAGGAGAGCAGCACGTCGCCGATGCCGCGCTGGACGAAGGTCGTCGTCGAGCCGCGGGCGCCGGTATCGAGCACCGGGACATGCTTGCTGTAGATCTCGGCGACGAAGGCCTTGGCCTTCTCCTCATTGCCGCCGGGCTGCTTGAGCGCCCAGCCCCAGGCCGCGAGATAGGCCCAGCGCGCGCCGCCCGAGGTCTTCGGATTCGGCGTGACCACCTGCACGTCGCCCTTCACCAGGTCGCCCCAATCCTTGATCCCCTTCGGGTTGCCCTTGCGGACCAGGAACACGATGGTCGAGGTATAGGGCGTCGAACCATGCGGCAGGCGGCTCTGCCATTGCGGGTCGATATTGCCCTTGGACGCGATCGCATCGATGTCGGACGCGAGCGCCAGGGTCACGACATCGGCCTCGAGTCCGTCGATCACCTTGCGGGCCTGGGCGCCCGATCCGCCATTGGAAACCTCGATGGAGATATCCTCGCCGCTGACCTCTTTCCAATGCTTGGCGAAGGCGGCGTCATAGGCCTTGTAGAGTTCCCGGGTCGGGTCATAGGAGACGTTCAGCAGCTTCGAATCGGCCGATGCAAAACTCGTCGCCGCCAGGCCGACAATCGTGGAAAGCGCCACCCCCGCAGCGAATTTCCGAGCCAGTCTCAACATCTTAGCCTCCATTTTCCTGTCCATTTTAAAGCCCGCTCGGCCTCTTGACCTAAGCCGAACTTCCCGGTTAGCTTTATCTCTACTAGAATGATAGACAAACAAGACTTTGTTAGGCAGGCACGAGGTTTCCTTATGTCCATACGATCCCAACGCCTCCCGTCTCTGAATGGTCTCAAGGTTTTCTGGGCTGCCGCGCGCCATGGCAGCTTCGCCAAGGCGGCCGACGAGCTGCATGTGACGCCCTCGGCCGTCAGCCTCCAGGTCCGCCAGCTCGAAGACGAGCTCGGCCTGAAGCTGTTCGACCGCACCGCGCGCGGCCTGGCGCTGACGCCGTCCGGGCAGCGCGTGCTGCCCGACGTCGCCTCCGCCTTCGAGCGGCTGCAGCAATCCTTCGCTGCCTTGCGCGACACCGACCGCGCGACGATGCTCACGGTCTCGGCGGCGCCCTCCTTCGCCAGCAAATGGCTGCTGCCGCGCCTCAACCGCTTCCTCGCCGCGCATGCCGACATCGAGGTGAGCCTGAAGGCGACGGTGGAGCTCGCCGATTTCGAGCGCAGCGATGCCGATGTCGGCATCCGCTATGGCCGCGGCCATTACCCGGGCCTCGTCACCGAGCTCCTGATGCGCGAGATGGTGTTCCCGATCTGCAGCCCCGATCTCCTCGCCGGCAAGGATCCTGCGGCCTCGACCGCCGACTTCCTGGCGACCGCGACTCTGCTGCACGACGACAGCACCGATCAGAGCGAGGCCTTCCCGGGCTGGAAGATGTGGCTCCGTGCCGGCGGCATCGACGGCGTCGATTGGCGCAAGGGCCCGCATTTCGACCAGAGCGCGCTCGCCATCGAAGCGGCGGCGAGCGGCCTCGGCGTCGCCCTCGCGCCGGCGGTGCTGGTGGAGCAGGATCTGGCCAGCGGCCGCCTGGTCCGCCTCGACGGCGCGGAGCTCAGCGAGCCCTTCTCCTATTACCTGGTCTATCCCGCCGATCGCGGCAGCAGTGAATCGGTGAAGGCTTTCCGCGACTGGCTCTTCTCGGAGCTCGAGGCGAAGAAGCTGCACTCGGCCGCGGCCTGAGGCATCAACCCGCGTCCAGCACCTCGACGCCTTCTTCGCGGCCGATCATCGCCTGCGTGGCGAGGCCGATGAACAACCCGGTCTCCACCACGCCGGTGATCGCCTTGAGCTTCGCCTGCAAGGCACCGGCATCGGCGATCGCATCGAAGCGGCAATCGGCGACATAATTGCCGCCATTGGTGACGAACGGCACGTCGCCGTCGCGGCGCAGCACGCATTCGGCGCGCAATTCCTTCAGCCGGTCGAGCACGACCGGCCAGCCGAAGGGCACGATCTCCACCGGCAGCGGCGTGGCGCTCCCGAGCTTCGCCACCAGCTTGGTCGGGTCGGCGATCACGATCATCCGCGCGCTCGCCTCGGCGACGATCTTTTCCCGGAGCAGCGCGCCGCCCAGTCCCTTCACCAGATTGAGCGTGCCCTGCTCGATCTGGTCCGCGCCGTCGATGGTGAGATCGATGCGCCGGTTGTGCTCGAAATCGGTGAGCGGCACGCCGAGCCTCTTCGCCAGGGCCGCGGTTCCCTCCGAGGTCGGGATGCCCGTCACCTGCAACCCCTCGGCTGCGATCCGCCCGGCGAGCGCTTCGACCATCAGTGCCGCGGTCGAGCCGCTGCCGAGCCCGAGCACCATCTTGTCCTCGACCGCCGCGACCGCGCGCTCGGCGGCCTTGCGCTTCAGCGGAACCAGCGATGGATCGTTCGATTTCATGCCGAGCGAAGCTGCGCGCCGAACCGTTCCTCCAGCGCGCGCATGATCAGGTCGCAGACCTCCGGCGGCGGCAGCGCGATATCGGCCACGATCGGATGCTCGTCTGGCATCGGCTCTTCCAGTGTGTCGAACTGGCTCTTCAGCAGGCTCGGCGGCATGAAATGCCCATGCCGTCCCTGCAGTCGATGCAGGATCAGGTCGTAATCGCCCTTGAGGTACGCCAGGGCGACATGCGGCCGGTTGCCGATGATGATGTCGCGATAGGCCCGCTGCAGCGCCGAGCAGCTCAGGACCGCCGATTGCTTGGCCAGCAGCAGGTCGTCGATCTTCGCGGCAATGCTCTTCAGCCAGGGCTCGCGATCGCTGCTGGTGAGCGCGATCCCCTGCTTCATCTTCGCCACGTTGGCCGCCGGATGGAAGTCGTCGCCCTCCAGGAAGGCGCAGCCGAGCTCGGCCGCGAGTCTCTCCCCGATCGTGCTCTTTCCCGAGCCGGAGACTCCCATCAGCACGACGACGACCTCGCCCATTCGGGCGGGTTTCGTCACCGCTGCTCCTCCGGCGAGGCGACGACCTGGCGCCAGTGGCGGCCGCTGCGCGAGATCAGCGCATCCGCCTCGACCGGACCCTCACTCCCGGAGGGATAGGTCGGCAGCGAATCGTGGTCATGCGCCCACTGGTCGAGCGCCGGCTGCACGATGCGCCAGGCCTGCTCGATCGTGTCGGCGCGCATGAACAGCATCGGGTCGCCGATCATCACGTCGTAGAGCAGGGTCTCGTAGCCGACATTGGGCTCGGGCGGGAACCAGTCCTGGTAATGGAAGTCCATCTTCACCGCGGCGAGCTCCATCGCCGGGCCCGGCCGCTTGATCTCGAATTGCAGCGAGATGCCCTCGTCCGGCTGGATCCGCAGCACCAGCCAGTTGGGCCGCGGATTCTCGCCTTCGAGCTCTTCGAACGGCGCCGCCGGCGTCTTCTTGAAACGGATGGCGATCTCGGTACGGCGGTCGGCGAGATGCTTGCCGGTGCGCAAGTAGAACGGTACGCCGGCCCAGCGCCAGTTGTCGACCTCCAGCCGCATCGCGACATAGGTCTCGGTGTTGGAATCGCGCGCCACGTCCGGCTCCTGCCGATAGGGGATGCAGCGCTCGCCACGCACCGTGCCGGCGCCGTATTGCGCACGCACCACGCTGTTGGGATCGACCGCGCGGATCGCCGACAGGACCTCGGTCTTCTTGTTGCGGATGGTCTGCGCGTCGAACCGCGCCGGCGGCTCCATCGCGACCAGCGACAGCAGCGACAGCACGTGGTTCGGCATCATGTCCCGCAGCGCGCCGGTCTGCTCATAGAACTTGCCGCGCTTCTCCACCCCCACCACCTCGGCGGCGGTGATCTGCACGTGGTCGATGCGGTCGCGGTTCCAAATCGGCTCGAACAAGGTGTTGCCGAAGCGCAAGGCCAGAATGTTCTGCACCGTCTCCTTGCCGAGATAGTGGTCGATGCGGAAGATCTGCGATTCCTTCAGCGTCTTCAGGATGTGGTCGTTGAGCTTGTGCGCGGAATCGACGCTGTTGCCGAACGGCTTCTCGATGACGACCCGGCGCCACGGGCGCTGGCCGTTTGCATTCGGTTCCTCGCGCACCAATCCCGCCTCGCCGAGGCGATCGACGATGGTCGCGAAGAACCGGTCGGCGACCGCGAGATAGAAGATCGCGTTGCCCTCGGTCTGGTGCTCGGCATCCGCGCGCTCCAGCGCCTGGCCGATCCGCTTGTAGAGCTCCGGATCGTTGAGGTCGCCGCGAACATAGCGCATGCGCGAAGCCAGGCTGTGCCAGGCCGCTTCGTCGATGCTGCTGTCCTTGTTGGCGCGCTCCAGGCCGGCGCGCAGGTCCGCCTGCCAGCTCTCGGTGGTGCGGTCGCCGGTGCCGAGGCCGATCAGCGCGAACTTCTCCGGCAGGAGCCTGGTCGAGGCGAGATTGTAGAGCGCCGGCATCAGCAGGCGATGCGTCAGGTCGCCGGTCCCGCCGAAGATCACCATGGCGCAAGGATCGGCCGGCTGCGGTACCCGGCGCGGCGGCGCGTCGATGCGCGCGATGGTCTTGCGCGACAGTTGCTCGTTCATTTCTTCCCTCCGGCATTCGGGGTCTCGACATGGCCGCCGAAGGCGAAGCGCATCGCCGAGAGGATTTTCTCGCCGAACGTATGCTCCTGGCGCGAGCGGAACCTTGCATAGAGCGAGGCCGAAAGCACGTCGGCGGGCACCGCTTCCTCGATCGCCGCCTCGATGGTCCAGCGGCCCTCGCCGGAATCCTGCACGAAGCCGGAAAAGGTGGAGAGCCCCTGGTCCTTGTGGAGCGCCGCCGCGGTCAGGTCGAGCAGCCAAGAGGAGACGACGCTCCCCCGCCGCCAGACTTCCGAGATGTCGGCGAGGTTGAGCTCCATGCGCTCGCCTTCCGGCAGCGCCGTCGAGTTCTTGTTCTTCAGGATATCGAAACCCTCGGCGAAGGCCTGCATCATTCCGTATTCGATGCCGTTATGGATCATCTTCACGAAATGCCCGGCGCCGGCCGGTCCCGCATGGATATAGCCGCGCTCCGCCTGGCTCGGCTCGCCGCTGCGGCCCGGCGTGCGATCGACATTGCCGATGCCCGGCGCCAGGGTCGCAAAGATCGGATCCAGGTGCTGCACCACGTCCTTCGGCCCACCGATCATCATGCAATAGCCGCGGTCGAGGCCCCAGACGCCGCCCGAGGTCCCGACATCGACATAATGGATGCCCTGGGCCTCGAGTTGCTTCGCACGGCGCAGATCGTCCTTATAATAGCTATTGCCGCCGTCGATGATGATGTCGCCCTTGTCCATCATCCCGGCGAGGCGCTGCACGGTGTCCTCGGTGATCTTGCCCGCGGGCAGCATGACCCAGATCGCCCGCGGCTTGCTCATGGCCTTGACCATCGCTTCCAGCGAGTCCGCGTCGCGGGCGCCGTCCTTGGCGAGGGCCGCCCGCGGCTCGGGCTTGGCGTCGAACACCACGCAGGTATGCCCCGCGCGCATCAGGCGCCGGGCGATGTTTCCGCCCATGTGACCGAGACCGATCAAACCGAGCTGCATCGGGTCATCCCTTCTTCGTCTTCATCCGAGGACCGCCACGTTATCCCGGGACGGGGCCCGACGCCAATCGGTCAATGCGCTGATTTTGTTCAGCTTCCCCGGAGGGCCGCACCGATTTCCCGGGCTCGGAGCCGGTCGATATCCGCCGTCAGCAACCACAGCCTCCCGGCCTCCTCGGGACCCAGCAAGGCCTCTGCCTTGGCCCGCAGGCCGCACTCGATCGCCGCGGGCGCGCGCGGTGCGGCCAAGTCGTGCGCCGCCCGGATCGTGCGCCCATCCGTTGTCACAATTTCGACTTCGGCCGCCGTGTCGGTCAGGGATGCATCACCTGCAACCGTCACCCGCGCCGCGCTCGCGGCAAGATTCGGATCGGCCGCGAGCGCATCGGCATAGGTCCGGTCGGCGGCGGTGTCGATTCCGGCGAGCACCATTGCCGCGAGCCAGGCATAGCTGAATTTCACCTCCAGCCCGGTGCGCGGCGTCTTGATGTCGCAGACCCTGAGCCAGCGCGGATTGGTCCGGAGATGCATCGTCTTCACCGACCGGCCGGTGATTTCGGCCGCGTGCAACGCCTCGATCATCGCATGCGTGCCATGGCAGCAGGCATGGAACTTGTACTTCACATCCTCGAACAGGAACCCGTTGGTCTCCGGCGCCGCCTCGGGCGCATCGGAATGCGTGGCGATGAATCCCTGCGACCCGGCGATCCCGTCATCGGCGGAGATGAAACCGCGCTTTGCCAGCGCGGCCGCCTCGACGCCGTTCGAAGCGGCGATGCCGGCATTGAACGGCTTGCCCATCGTGCCGAATTGCGACTTCAAGCCGGATGCCCGCGTCGCGACCAGGCTCAGCGCATGGCGCATCCCGGTCTCGGTGAGATCGTACAAGCGGCCCGCCGCGACGGTCGCACCGAAGGCGCCCGCCGTCGCCGTCTGATGGAAGCCGCGCTCGTAATGCCGGCGTCCCAGCACCATGCCGATCCGTACCGATGCCTCGGCGCCCAGCAGGAAGGCATCGACCATCGCCGCGACCGAGGCGTCGATCTCCTCCGCCACGGCGAGCGCCGCCGGCATGATCGTAACCGACGGATGCCCGACATGGCCGAAATGCGTGTCGTCATAATCGAGCGCATGGCTGACCGTGCCGTTCACCAGCGCCGCCCCACGCGCCGGCGCCGCACCGCCGCCGATCAGCGAGGCGATCTCCTTGCCGCCTTCCGCGATGACGTAGTCGCGAACGATCCGCGCCGCCGGCTGCGCGCGCCCGGCTCGTCCGCACACCATCCAGTCGAACAATGAGAACCGCGCGACCTGCCGCGCCGATCCCGGCAGCGCCGAAGCCGGCATGCGCGCCAGGGCGATCAGTTGCTGGATGATGTCGGTCATGACCGGCCTTCAATCGAGATCGAGGGGATAGATCGGGCGGCGCACATGCCGATAGGGAATCTGCCGCACGTCCGGGCTGGCGAAGGCGCCGGAATCGCAGATCAGCACCGCGCGCGCGATCGGCTCATAGGCGGCGCGGAAATGCTGCATCGACTTCACCGCGACGACGTCGAGCATGCGGGGATCGATGCCGGCATGGCCGAATACTTCGAGCTCGGTGCATTGTAGCCGGTTGCTGGCGACGACCACATCGACGCCGCCGACCCGCAGCACCGCGGTAGGCCCAAGCCGATGTGTCGTGCCCCTCCAGCGCGGCCCTGACGCGACGTAGGTTCCGTCGGTGACCTTGAGGACCGTGCCGGTGACTCGCAGCGGCGGCCCATATTCCGGCTCGATGCGGCCACCGATTTCCAATGTGATCTCCGCACCCTCGCCCGCCGCGATGAGCTGCGCCGCGCCAACGGGATCGATCAGCGCGCCGAGCGCCGCATTCGCAACGCCATGCGCGATCATCGCCTTCAACAGGAAGGTGGAGTCGCCATAGGCGCCGGCCCCAGGATTGTCGGCATAATCGGCGATGACCACCGGCCCCCTTCCCGGCTTGGCCAGGATCAACCTTGCCTCGGCGATGGCCTCGTCAAGCGACAGGTAGCGGACGGAATCGAAATGCCGCGTCTCCCAGGCATGATCCATGAAGGCTTCGGCAATCGCCTGGCAGTCGGCGCGCGCGCCGTCGCCGGTGACGCAGACCGTCGGCCCCACTTCCGGGAAATCGGCGGCGGCGAATCCCGACTGGATCGAGATGCAGAGCACGTCCGGACGTTCGCGCTCGATCGCATCGGCCCGCGCCAGCAACTCGGTCATCGGATTGGCGGTGGTGGTGCGCCCCTCGTCGAGCCCGATCAGCATCGGCCGCCGGGCGAGATGGACCCGCGGCCTGACCTCGCCGCGCATCGCGCGCTCCAGGATGTCGGCGGCGCGCTCCGCCGTCGCCGCCTGGTCGATATGCGGATAGGTGCGATAGGCGCAGATGATGCTCGCATGCCGCGCCATCGCCTCGGTGACATTGGCATGGAGGTCGAGTGTGATCGCGACCGGCACGTCCGGCCCGATCCGCGCGCGGATCTCGGCCAGCAGCGTGCCCTCGGCATCGGGATCGTCCTCCATCGCCATCGCGCCATGCAGCGCCAGGATCACGCCATCCGGCCTCGACCGCTCCAGCTCCTGGAGGATCGGCAGCGCGAATGTGTCCCAGACCGCGCGCTGGACCAGGCCGGACGGCGTCGCCCAGGCCGCGACGGTATGCGTCAGCGCCCAGCCGTATTGCGCCGCCTTCCGCTCGATGCCGTTGATCTCGAGATTGCTCTGCGCGAACGCGCGCCGCACATTCTCACCCCCGACCGCGCCGACATAGGCCCGGAAGTCCGCGACCGTCGTCGGGATCCGGGCAAAGACATTCGTCTCGTGGGCGAACTGACCGCAGAGGACGCGGAAGGGCATGGGACTCACCGGTTGACGAAGGTCCGCAGCCTTGCCGAGGACAGCGTGCTTGTCCATCGCCTCATTACGGAATCGGCCGTTACAATTTTCACGATTACTACGCTTGTGAGCACAGCCGGAATATGCGAGTTCTTGGAAGGTGCGGCTCGTATCGGAGGGGAGAATGGTATCCAGGCACAGCCGGTTGGCGCGCGGGCTCGAAGCGGCGGGCAAGCACATCAATCTCGAAGGCGCGCGCTTCGGACGGATGTTTCCGCATCTCGCCGGTGCGACCTATGGCAGGACGCGGGCCGAGGAATACAAGAACCTCGAGAAGCTCGCGGCCGCGATGGTCTCCGGCTTCGATGCGCCCCAGGACCGGCCGGACGCGGAGGAAAGCGGCAACCCGGCGCTCTACACCTATTTCGGCCAGTTCATCGACCACGACCTCACCTTCGATCCCGATGCCAGCTTCCAGAAGCGCAAGGATCCAAGCGCGCGGGTCGATTTCCGCACGCCGGCTTTCGACCTGGACAATCTCTACGGCCGCGGTCCCGGCGACCAGCCCTATATGTATGACGGCGACGGCAAGACCCTGCTGCTGGGCGATCCGCTGACGCTCGGCCATGCAGGCGCGTGCGATCTGCAGCGCAACGGCGCCGGCCGCGCCCTGATCGGCGATCCGCGCAACGACGAGAATGCGATCGTCTCCCAGTTTCAGGGCTTGATGATCCGCTTCCACAACGCGATGGTCGCGCGCCATCCGCGCGAGAGCTTCGAGCGGATCCAGGACCGCGTCCGCCATCACTATCAATATGTCGTGGCGAACGATTTCCTGCCGCGCATCGTGAGCAAGCCGGTGCTGGACAAGCTCCGCACCAACGGCGCCTACGACCGGAAGAAGATCCGCTTCTTCACCAACTTCGCGCCGCCTTACGGCACGCCCTATATGCCGATCGAGTTCTCGGTCGCGGCCTATCGCCTCGGCCATTCGATGGTGCGGCCGGGCTATCGCCTCAACGACGCGACCTTGCTGCCGATCTTCCCGCTCCCGCCCGAGGTCGAGCCCGGCTATCCCGAGGGCCTCACCGGTTTCCGCCGGATGATCGGCGATTGGGGCATCGATTGGGGCCGCTTCATCGACATCGACATCCGGCCCTATGGGTCGGAGAGCGGCGGTGACGCGCATGAGGTGGAGAACTTCCGGCGCCTGCAATTCGCCTATCGCATCGACACGGCCTTGGTCGATCCGCTCGGCCGCCTGCCGCACAGCGTCGCCGGCAATCCGCCGCCGTCGCTGGCTTTCCGCAATCTGCTGCGCGGCCGCGAGTTCAAGCTGCCTTCGGGCCAGACCGTCGCCGCGGCGATCGGCGTGACGCCGCTTCGCGACAAGGACATCCTCATAGGCCAGGGCGTCAATCACCCGAAGCCGAAGCTGAAGAACATCGTCGAGATCGGCGGCAAGGTCTTCGCTGATAACTGCCCGCTCTGGACCTATATCCTGGCCGAGGCGATGCACCACCGGATCCACATGCCGATCCCCGTCACGCCCAAGGGCAAGAAGATCTGGACGCCGCAGCTCGGTCCGGTCGGCGGGCGGATCGTGGCGGAGGTCTTCCTGCAACTTCTCTTCTCCGATCCCGGCTCCTACCTGCGCCAGGACCCGCATTGGCATCCGAGCCAAGGCAAGGACTTCCGGCTGAAGGACCTCGTCCGGATGGCTCTCGCCTGACCGGTTGACTTCCCCGCGCCGCCGCGATTCTCTTCGGAACGAAGAGCGAACCTTAGCGACTCGGGCGGAGATGGACGGCGGAATCCTGGACGGCCTCAATGTCGAGCAGCGCCAGGCAGTGGAGCACGGCGCCGGCGGGGCCGACGGGAATCCGTGCGGCCCGCTCCTTATTATAGCGGGCGCCGGGTCGGGGAAGACCAACACCCTCGCCCACCGGGTCGCGCATCTCGCCGTCAGCGGCGTGGCGCTCAACCGCATCCTGCTGCTGACCTTCTCGCGCCGCGCGGCCGCCGAGATGAAGCGCCGCGTCGAGCAGCTCGTCGCCCGCACCGTGCCCGATGCGACCGGGCTCGGCTGGGCCGGCACCTTCCATGCGATCGGCGCGCGGCTGCTGCGGATCCATGCGCGGCAGCTCGGCATCGATCCCGGCTTCACCATCCTCGACCGCGAGGATTCCGCCGATCTCATGAATCACAGCCGCCACGCGCTCGGCCTGTCGTCCAAGGAGTCGCGCTTCCCCACCAAGGCGACCTGCATCACCATCTATTCCCGCGCGGTCAATACCGAGCTGCCGCTGCAGGATCTGCTGGAGGAGGTCTTCCCCTGGTGCCGCGATTGGGCCGAGGCTCTGCGCCAGCTCTTCGCCGCTTATGTCGAGGCGAAGCAGCAGCAGAACCTCTTGGATTACGACGACCTGCTGCTCTACTGGGCGCAGGCGATGCAGGTGCCGGAGATCGCCGCCGAGATCGGCGCGCGCTTCGACCACGTGCTGGTCGATGAGTACCAGGACACCAACCGTCTGCAATCCTCGATCCTGCTGCATATGAAGCCCGAGGGCCGAGGCCTCACCGTGGTCGGCGACGATGCGCAGTCGATCTACAGCTTCCGTGCCGCGACGGTACGCAACATCCTGGACTTCCCGCAGCATTTCGAGCCACAGGCGCGCATCGTCACGCTCGAGCGCAACTACCGTTCGACCCAGCCGATCCTGACCGCGTCCAACGCGGTGATCGGCCTGGCGCATGAGCGCTACAGCAAGAACCTCTGGTCCGACCGCGCCTCGGAGCAGAAGCCGATGCTGGTCGCGGTCGCCGACGGCATCGACCAGGCGCGCTACATCGCCGAGCACATCCTGGAGAACCGCGAGCAAGGCATCCGGCTGAAGCAGCAGGCGGTGCTGTTCCGCGCCGGCCATCACAGCACCGAGCTCGAGCTGGAGCTTGCCCGCCGCAACATCCCCTTCGTGAAGTTCGGCGGCCTGAAGTTCCTCGACACCGCGCATGTGAAGGACATGGTCGCGGTCTTGCGCTGGGTCGCCAATCCGAAGGACCAGGTCTCCGGCTTCCGGGTGCTGCAGATCATTCCGGGCATCGGGCCGAAGACCGCCGACCGCCTGCTGCAGCAGACCGCACAAGGCGTCGGCTTGGTGGAAGCGATCGCCCGCTTCAAGCCGCCGGCCGCGGCGGCGGCGCATTGGAACGCGCTCTTCATCCTGGCCCAGCGGCTGACCGCGACCCTGGCCGGCTGGCCGGCGGAGATCGACGCGATCCGCACCTGGTACGAACCCTTCCTCGAGCAGACATACGAGGACGCGCAGCCGCGCAAGGCCGATCTCGAACAGCTCTGCCAGATCGCCGCGACCTTCGGCAGCCGCGAGCAGTTCCTGACCGACCTGACGCTCGATCCGCCGCAGGCGGGAAGCGATGAATCAGGACCGCCGCTGCTCGACGAGGATTACCTCATCCTCTCCACCATCCATTCCGCCAAGGGATTGGAATGGACCTCGGTCTTCGTCCTGAACGTGGTCGATGGCTGCATCCCCGCCGATCTCGGCGTCGGCTCGTCGGAAGAGACCGAGGAAGAGCGGCGCCTGCTCTATGTCGCGATGACCCGTGCCAAGGATTCGCTGCACCTGGTGACGCCGCGCCGCTTCTTCGTCCATAACCAGCCGACCCTCGGCGACCGCCACGTGACCGCGGCGCGGACCCGCTTCATCCCCTCGAGCCTGCTGCAGCATTTCGAGCAGACGAGTTGGCCGCCGCCGGTGCGCGTCACTTCCGGCGGCGTGTCCTCCAACAGCGGCGTTCAGGCCCGCATCCGCGAGATGTGGCGCTAGTTGCGCTTGAACTTCGCCTCGAAGATGAAGCCGAGGAAGTTCATCAGGAGCTGCGCCGCCAGGAAGCCGGTGATGCCGGTCGGGTCGTAGACAGGTGCCACCTCGACCAGGTCCATGCCGACCACCTGGCCTTGCTTGGTCAGGCCCTGCAGGATCTCCAGCACCTCGTAATAGAGGAAGCCGCCATGGCTCGGCGTGCCGGTCCCCGGCGCGATCGAGGGATCGAAGCCGTCGATGTCGATGGTCACGTAGTAGCGCACGCCCTTCGGGATCAGGTCGAGCACACCCTGCTTGCCGAGCTTGCGCACCTGGCGCACCGAGAGGATCTTGGAGCCGAACTTCTGCGCCGCCTCGTAATCGGACTTGTTCGAAGAGGAGACGTTGCGGATCCCGAGCTGGGTCATGCCGGTGACATGGCCGGTCTCCGAGGCGCGGCGCAACGGGTTGCCATGGCCGTAGCGCACGCCGTGCCGCTCATCGACGAAGTCGAGATGGGCGTCGAAATGCACGATATGCACCGGCTCCTGCCCGGCGAAGGCCTCGATGACCGGCGCATGCACGGCATGATCGCCGCCGAGGATCACCGGCAGCGCGCCGGATTGCAGGATCTTGCGCACGGCGAAGCGCGTGTTCTCATGGCTCTTCATCGTGTCGGTATGGACGATGTCGGCATCGCCGACATCGACGATCCGCACCTTATCGACCGGGAGATAGACCGTATCGTCCTCGAAATCGTAGGCACCGCCATGGCCGAAGGAGAACAGGGTCGAGGCCTCGCGGATCGCCCGCGGGCCGAAGCGCGCGCCGGAGCGATATTGGGTGCCCATGTCGTAGGGCACGCCGAGCACCGCCACGTCGGCGTCGATCTTGTCCCAGTCGGTGCAGACCGGCTGCTTGCCGAAGGTGCAATGCCCGACGAAAGGCAGATTGAGCCGACCCGTCTCGTACCCGTGCGCCATGATGAACTCCCGGTTGATCCAGTCCCTTATGCGTCGCGGCGTACCGGCCGCGGCGGGTCATCATAAGGGAGGCGGTGGGATTCGCGACGGCGCGATGCACGAGAACAAATTGACAACAGCCCAGAGTAGAGGCGTGCTCTCTGCGCGAAGCGTCGATAATCCTTGCCGCAAATCCGTCCAAGATGCGCTCTAATCGTAGCCTCGCTCGCTGGCGCGGGTGACGGCTCTTGCGGGTGAAGAGGACGCTTAGAAACGGCATGAACAATCGGCTCACGGCTGGCGCTCTCGTGGCGGCGCTTGCCTTCTTTCCGCTGGCGGCGCGCGCCTGCTCGTCGGATCTGCCGGACGCAAAGGTCGGCGATCTCTATGCCGGGGTCCAGAACAGCACGTTCCTCGCGCCGCCGCTCGGCGATCTCGCGCTCGATCTGCATCGCATGAAGCTCTACACCCGCGACGGCAAGGAGCAGTGGAGTGACGCGCTGTTCTATCTCGGCGCCTCGGCGAAAGCCGGGCTGGTCTCGGTCGAGGCGCGCTACGATGACGGCACCGCAGTCTCGCTCGACGATCTGCTGGCGGACAAGCTGGACAAGCAGCAGCATGCCTTCGTCCTCCTGCGGGTGAAGCGCACCGACCAGGGTGCGGCGCTGTCGCAGCGCAGCGGGCTGCCCGATGCCGACCAGGTGCTCTATGTCTATAACGGCAAGATGGTGGTCGACGGCGTCGACGGGAACACGCTGAAGCAGATCGGCACCGCCTCGTTCCGCATCGTCACGGTGCGGGACCACGTGGTCGATGTGCCGCCGGGAACCGACGCTTTCCTGGACGACGCCATGGCGATGGCGAAGAACTACGATTACAAGCTCGACCTGGAATCATGGACCGCGGCCCATGTGACGAAGCCGCGCCATGAGACCGCTCTGCTCGGCCTCAATCCGCAGAGCTGCCAATGGGAGCTGGTCGCGGTGGATTCGGCGCCGATCGGCAAGGACTACACGACCCATGGCGTCGATGATGCGCTGGCCCAGATCCAGGGCGGCGGGCAGGAGCTTTAGCCCTTCACGCCGCCGCTGGTGAGGCCCGACACGATCGAGCGCTGCAGGAGCAGGCCGACCAGCACCGGCGGCACCGCGGCGACCACGCCGGCGGCGGCGAGCAGGCCGAAATCCGAGACGCGGCCGCTGGCGAGGTTGGCGATCACCACGGTCAAGGTCTGGGCGCGGCTGTCGCTGGTGAAGAGGATGGCGTAGAGGAACTCGTCCCAGACGATCAGCGCCGAGAACAGCAGGGTCGTGCCGATCAGCGGCTTGGCCAGCGGCAAGGTGATGTCCCAGAGGATCTTCCAGAGCTTCCCGCCGTCGATGGCGCCCGCCTCCTCGATCTCAATCGGGATGTTGTCGAAGCCGCTCTTCAGGAACCAGGTGGTAAAGGGCAGCACGATGGTGCTGTCGGCCACCATCAGCGCCCAGGGTGAGTTCAGCAGGCTGAACGACGCCAGGATGCGGTAGAGTGGCACCACGAACATCAGCGGCGGCAGCATGTAGGTACCGACGATGAGATAGAGCAGCCAGCGCACATGCCGCATGCGCGAGAAGACCCAGGCCGCCGGGATCGCCAGCAGGAAGGCGATCACCGTCGTCCCCGCCGCGACGAAGCAGGTGTTGCGGAGCGCGTAGAGAAAGACCTCGCCGTCGCTGTTATGCGCCAGGGTCAGCAGCCGCTGATAGCGCTCGAAGTCCAGGGCGCTCGGGATCCAGCGCAGCGGCACCGTCGTCAGGTCCACGGTCGGGCTGATGCTCATCACCACGATCCAGCCGAGCGGCACCAGGATGACCGCCGCCACCAGGATCATGGCGCAATAGGCGGCGATGCGGCCGATGCGCTGCTTCGCCGTCATCGCACCGCCCCCTGGATCTTCACCGCGCGGCTATAGGCGCCGATCAGCATCATGGTGATCGCGACCGACAGCATCGCCAGCGAGGCGCCGTAGCCGGCGTGGCGGAACGAAAACGCCTCCTGATAGACCAGGATGCTCAGCGATTTGGTGCTGTCGAGCGGGCCGCCGCGCGTCATCACCCAGATGATGTCGAACACCTTGAACGCCTCGATGGTGCGGAGCACGCAGGCGATGGTCAGCGGCGGCAGGATCACCGGCCAGGTCACGGTGCGGAAGCGCTCGAACGGGCCGGCGCCGTCGATCTCCGCCGCCTCCTTCAATTCGCGCGGCACCGCCTGCAATCCGGCCAGCGTGATGATGGCGACCAGCGAGAAGGTCTTCCACACGTCGGCGGCGCCGACCGCGATCAGGGCCGTCGTCGGATCGCCGAGCCAGCTTTGATATTCCTTGATCGCGCCGATCTGCTGCAGGAACGCATCGAGTGCGCCGAAATCCGGGTTGTAGATCACCCGCCAGCACATCGCATTGACGACGGTCGGCAGGGCCCAGGGCACGATCAGCAGGCCGCGCAGGAACTTGCGGCCCCAGAGATCCATGTCGAGCAGCAGGCCGACGCCGAGACCGATCAGCATCTCGGCGCCCACCGTGCAGACGGTGAACATCACCGTAACGAAGAGCGCCCGCCGGAAGGCGGGCGCTCGGAACGCATGGAGATAGTTGTCGAACCAGATGAAGTTGCCGGTCTGGCCGCCGAGGCGGGCATCGGTGAAGCTGAGCCAGAACGTGTCCAGCAGCGGCCACCCGATCACAGCCAGGAGGACGACCACCAGCGGCAGAAGAAGCAGCAGTCGTCCCCGAGACTCCAAGGCGGTTCCTTCTGCCGCCCTAGTTGGAGAGGTCGGCGGCGGCCGCGTTCAGCGCATCCTCCGGCGTCGCCTTTCCGAGCAAAGCCTGCTGGATGGCCTGCTGCAGACGGGCGGAGAATTGCTGATAATCGGGCACCTGGGGCCGGTTGGACAAGGCGTTGAAGCTCTCCGCCTCGGCCTTCATCAGGTCGGCATCGGGACGGTTCTGCTTCGCCGCTTCCTCATAGAAGGACTTCCAGATCGGCGGGCTGCTCGCGGCGTACTTCGCCTCGATCTCCGGCGAGGAGAGGAACTTGATGTAGTCCCAGGCCGCGTCCTTGTTCTGGCTGCTGGTCGGGATGCCGAGGCCCATCGCGCCGTTGACGGTACCGATCGGGTTTTTGCCGTCCACGCCCGGAGGCGCCACCACGCCGACCTTGCCGACGACCTGCGATTCCTTGGCATTAGTGTTGGCGAGGCCGTACATATAGGTCCAGTTCAAGGCGAAGGCCGCCTTGCCGCTGGAGAACACGCCGCGCACGTCTTCCTCGAGATATTCGGTCGAGTGCGGGTTGGTGACGCCATCCTTCAGCGACTGCACCATATACTTCAGGGCATCGAGGCCGCCGCCCTTGTTGAAGGCGGGCTTGCCGTTCTCGTCCAGGAACTTGCCGCCATAGGCCTGCAGCAGGATCGCATAGTCGCAGATCACCGCTTCCGCCTGGCTCCAGCTCCAGACGATCGGATAATCGACGATGCCTTTCTGCTTGATGATCTTCGCATCGGCCAGCAGCTCGTCCCAGGTCTTGGGCGGATTGACGATGCCGGCCTTCTGCAACATCTCCTTGTTGTAGAAGAGGTACTTGCTGTCCACCGACCACGGCATGCCGTAGGCCTTGTCCTTGTAGTAGACGGTGGTCCAGGCGCCGTCCTCGACCGCGCTCTTGGTCGCGGGATCGATGCGTGACGTCACGTCGGCCAGGATGTTGTTCTCGGCGAACTCCGCCGGCCAGATCACGTCGTAGAGCACGGTGTCATAGCCCTGGCCCGAACCCGCGGCGAGCGTGATCTTGTCGTGAAGCTGCTCGTAGGGCACGAACTCGAGCTTGATCGAGACGTCGGGATGATTCTTGAGATAGGCGTCGGTCATCGCCCGGACATCGGACTCGGAATAGCCGGCCTGGGCCATGAAAAGCGCATTGAGCGTGGTCTTCGCTTCGGCCGCGACGCTGAAGGCGACCGCCGCCGTCAGGCCGAGTGCCGCCGCAATCAGAGATCTCGTTCGTTTCATCGTGGTCACTCCCCGTTGATGCGGCAGGAGAAAGCGTTGGCCTGCGCGCCTTATTAATACAACGCTGTTGTATTAATCGCCGATCGGGGATGCGGCTGTCAATGGCCTCGGTGGGAGTCGTCCGGGGCGTCGGCGAAGTTGACGCCGAGCATCACCAGCGCCTTGTTCACGCGCTTGCGGACCTTCTCGGTCGGAGCGGACCAGGCGGCATTGGCGACGTCGGGCTGCAGCAGCACCGCCATCGGCAATGCCGCGGCGCCGAGCGCCGGCCGCTCCGAGGCATGCTCCGCCGGCATCAGGCGCGGCAAGGCGCTGGCGCGGCGGTGCATCATGCCGGGCAGCAGCGGCGAGGCCGCGGCGATCAGGCCGTCCATCATCTCCTGCGGCAGGCCGCCGCCGATCACCACGGTGTCGGGATCGAACACCGCCTCGACATTGCGGATCGCGATCTTCAGATACTGCCCCGCCTCCTGCTGCCAGGCGAGGACCCGCGGATCGCGGGCGCGAAGATAACCGACCACCTCTTCCACCGGCACTTCGTCCGGTGTGCGCTCCGGGCCGCAGACCGTTTCGGCGGCGGAATAGAACGAGACATATTGCTCGAGGCAGCCGCGGCTGCCGCAGGGACAGGGCCGGCCGCCCGGCTTCACGATCATATGCCCGATCTCGCCGGCGCCGCCGAAGGCGCCGCGATAGGGATGGCGATCGACCACCAACCCGCCGCCGATGCCGAGGTTGAAATGCAGGTAGAAGAAGCTGGCAGCCGCTCTGCCCGCGCCGTATAGACTTTCGCCGATCGCCGCCACGGTGGCGTCGTTCTCGACCAGCACGCGCAGCCCGGTGAGGTCTTCGAGCTCCGGCGCCAGCGGGAATGTGCGCCATTCCTCGTTCTCCTGGACCTTGTCGTACCAGAAGGCGCCGTTCTGCACCGTGCCGGGCACGCTGCAGCCGATGCCCCAGACCTCGCCCTCCGTGACCTTCGCCTGCTTCATCAGCGACTTCGCCGAGGCGTGCAGCGCCCGCACCGTTGCCTTCGGCCCGCGCTCGCTCAGCATGCGGTCTTCCTGGGCGACGATCCCGCCCGCGAGATCGACCAGCACGCCGGCGACATGGCCATAGGCGAGGTTGAGGCCGATCGTGTAGCCGCCGGATGGATCGACCGAGAGCTCCACCGCCGGCTGGCCGCGCTGGCCGACGCGCTTGCCTTCCTGGCGAATGAGCCCGGCCTCTTCCAGCTCGGTCGCGATGTTGGAAATGCCCTGCACGGTCAAGCCGATGCGCCGCGCGAGCTCGGCCCGGGTGATCGGCCCATGGCGTCGCACCGCCTCGAACACCGCGCGGCGGTTGATGGTCCGCGTCTGTTCGAGATTGGCGCCCTGCAACCCGCCGCCGCGCAATCCGCCGTTTCGTTCCGCCATCGGGCGACCTCGTGAAATTCTCCTCGACGCTCCGGCCGAAGGTGGGATAATTAAACACCGTTTAATTAATCCACGCCACCGGATCCGGAATCGCAGGAATACCAGTATGCAGATCGGCGCCTATATTCGCGAGCAGCCGAAAGTGCTCGCGGAACTGCCCACCAAGACCGCCGCCGCCCTGGCCGGCTTCAAGTCCCTGGCCAAGACGCCGGAGCGCATCGTGCTGGTCGGCACCGGCTCCTCGATGAACGCCTTGCTCTGCGCCGCCGACGCCTTCGAGGCGCTGACCGGCGCCACGGTGGTCGCCAAGGAGCCGGAGGCCTATCTCCGCCTGCCGCCGAAGCCGAACGGCCAGCACACTCTGGTCGTCGTCGCCTCGCAATCCGGCACCAGCCTGACGCCGGTCGAAGCGGCGAAGAACGCGCTCGCCGCCGGTTTCGCGGTCATTGCCGTGACCGGCGACGGCAACAGCGCTCTCGCCAGGACCGGCGCCGACGTGCTG